>WGBB01000092.1 GCA_015494505.1 Nitratiruptor sp.
GCACATAGGGGGACTGCGCACGGCACTCTTTAACTGGCTCTGGGCGCGCAAAAACGGGGGGAAGTTTATCCTTCGCATCGAAGATACGGACCTTGCACGAAACTCCGAAGAGGCTACCAAAGCGATTTTGGAAGCCTTCGATTGGGTGGGGCTCGACTATGACGGAGAGGTGGCCTATCAGTCCAAGCGTTTCGATATCTACAAACGTTACATCCAAAAGCTTCTCGATGAAGGCAAGGCTTACTACTGCTACATGACCAAGGAAGAGCTGGATGCCTTGCGCGAAGAGCAGATGAAGCGAGGGGAGCGCCCCCACTACGACAGACGCTATCGCGACTTCACCGGCACGCCGCCGGAAGGCGTGCAGCCTGTGGTGCGCATCAAAGCGCCGCTAGAGGGTGATATCGTCTTCGAAGACGGTATCAAAGGCACCATCACCATCAAAGCCCAGGAGGTGGACGATTTCATCATCGCACGCAGTGACGGCACACCCACCTATAACTTCGTGGTGGCCATCGACGATGCGCTCATGGGTGTGACGGACGTAATTCGCGGAGACGACCACCTCTACAACACGCCCAAGCAGATCGTGGTCTACGAAGCATTGGGCTTGCCGATTCCCCGCTTTTACCATGTGCCGATGATTCTCAACGAGCAGGGCAAGAAGCTCTCTAAGCGCGACGGAGCGATGGACGTGATGGAGTACAAGCGCATGGGTTACCTGCCCGAAGCCCTGCTCAACTTCCTTGTGCGATTGGGCTGGAGCCACGGCGATCAGGAGATTTTCAATCTCCAAGAGATGATCGAACTTTTCGACCCCAAAGATATCAATAAGGCTCCATCGGCCTACAACCTCTCCAAACTCGAGTGGCTCAACGCCCACTACATCAAAAACTCCCCCAACGAACGCCTCGAGAAGCTTCTGGAAGATTTCGGCCTGTTTTTGGCGAACCACGATAAGAAGGAGATTCTCCTCGACGCTCTCAAAGAGCGTGCCAAAACGATAGCCGAGATGGCGCAGATGGCCAAAGAGATCCTCGAGCGCCCAGAAAGCTACGACGAAAAAGGGGTCAAAAAAGCGCTCAAAGGTGAGTGGCGCGAGATTTTAGAGGATTTTATGCAGCGTCTGCAAAACAGTGATCCCCATCTGCCCAGCGACTACCACGATATCATCGAAGCGGTGGTTAAGGAGTGGGAGATCGGTTTCGGTAAAATCGGACAGCCTTTGCGACTCGCGCTTCTAGGCAAGATGGCTGGACCGGACCTGGCGGATGTGATGGCGATCATCGGCAAGGATGAGACGATAGCGCGTATCCAAAAACTCCTCGAAGCATTTGCATGAAAATAACGAAAGAGGAGGCGCTTGCCTACCATAAGGCGGGCAAGCCCGGCAAAAAACAGATCTGTATCACCAAACCATTTGCAAGCCAGCGCGATCTGGCTATCGCCTACACGCCGGGCGTGGCTTATGTGTGCGAGGAGATAGCCAAAAATCCCGATGCGGCCTACGACTATACCACCAAAGGCAACTTCGTAGCCGTCGTCACCAACGGCACGGCGGTGCTGGGCCTGGGCGATATTGGAGCGCTGGCGGCCAAGCCGGTCATGGAGGGCAAGGCGATACTTTTCAAAAAATTTGCCGGAATCGACGCCGTAGGGATCGAGGTGGACCAAAAAGACCCCGAAAAATTCATCGAGACGGTGCGCGCAATCGCTCCGACCTTTGGCGGCATCAATCTCGAAGATATCAAAGCGCCGGAGTGTTTCTACATCGAAGAGCGTCTCAAGGCCATCACTGATATTCCCGTCATGCACGACGATCAGCACGGCACGGCGATCGTGACCACTGCCGGGATGATCAACGCATGCGCTATCACGGGTCGCGTACCCCAAGAGCTCAAAGTGGTGATCGTAGGTAGCGGTGCCGCGGCGATAGCCAGTGCGAAGATGTACAGGCATTTTGGCATCGAACATATCATCCTCATCGACTCCAAAGGTGTGGTGCATAAAGAGCGCGGCGATCTCAACCCCTACAAAGCCGCTTTTGCCTACCCTGAAGCCATCAGCCGCGAAGAGGCCTTCAGGGATGCGGACATGGTGCTGGGACTCTCCAAACCGGGTGCGATAACACCCGAAGACATAACGCTTATGAAAGATGAGCCCTTCGTGTTCGTATGCTCCAATCCCACGCCCGAAATCATGCCAGACGTAGTGCGCTCCATCAAGCCGCGTGCCATCATCGCTACGGGACGCAGCGACTTTCCCAACCAGGTCAACAACGTGCTTGGCTTTCCCTACCTCTTTCGTGGAGCCCTCGATACCAGAAGCCGCGCTATCAACTACGAGATGATGCTCGCAGCCGCCAAGGCTTTGGCGCGCTTAGCACAGCAGGAAGTTCCCCAAGAGATTTGCGAAATCTACGGCAAGAAGCTCTCTTTTGGCAAAGAGTATATCATCCCCACGCCTTTCGATAGACGCCTCATCGTAGAAGTTTCTCTAGCCGTGGCTAAGGCCGCCGTGGAGAGTGGGGTAGCGAGGAAAACGCTTGATTGGGAAGAGTATGCAATGAGACTAGAAGGTCTTAGAGGTTAGGCGAGGGCGCTGCGAAGAAGTAGCCTTGTGAATAATCGATGCCAAGCTTTTTGACCTCTTCGAAAATTGCCTTATCCGCTACGAACTCCGCCACGGTTTCTAGCCCCGCCTCTTTGGCCAGGCGAACGATAGCGCCTACGATGAGTCTGGCGTTTTCGTCGTTAGGAAGTGCTTGGATAAGGGAGCCGTCGATTTTGATATAGTCGATATCGAGATTGAAGACGTGTGCGAAGTTGGAGTATCCGCTGCCAAAGTCGTCTAAAGCCACCTTGCACCCCTGTGCGCGCACGATGGAGATGAAGTCTTTGACCGCTTCGTAGTCCGAGAGGGTTTCGCTCTCTAGGATTTCGAAGGTTACGAGTTTCGATGCTCCGGGATATTTTTCGAACATCTTGCCGAAAAATTTTAAGACCTGCGCATCTTCGATATCTTTCATTGAGATGTTGATGGAAATCGGTTTTTTATAGGCATAGACCTGCTCGAAGCTCTTTTGTACCACCTGCATCGTAATGTAGCGGTAGAGTTTGATCTCTTTGGCGATTTCGAGATAGGGATAGATGGACTCGAAATAGCCGTCCTCCTTTTTGAGGCGCGCCAGGACTTCGTATTTGGCTATCGTGCCGGTATCGTTGCGTACAATCGGCTGAAAATAGGGGTAGATGCGTCCTTCGTCGAGAGCTTTTTTGAGGATTTTGCTGCGTTTGATGTTGGCTTTTATCTGCTGGAAAAATCCCAATTTATCGTCATAGACGAAGTAGTGGAGGGTGCTGTTTTGTTTGACGAACTTCAAAGCCATATCCGCAGTCTCTAGAAGCGGGCGCTTGCGAGAGATTCCCACGCTTACACTTACATAGATATCGACGCTTTTGAAGGTGATTTTATGATTTTCAAAAGCCTCGATGATATTTTGGGCAAACTCTTTAGCATCGATAGGTTCCGTTTCGTCGATCAAAATACCGAAATCGTCGCCGCCCACTCTGTAAAATTTGGCTCCGTAGCGTGATGGGACGATTTGTTGGAGCAATTTGGCCGTTTGGCGCAGGATATGGTCTCCCGTACGATTGCCGTAGAAGTCGTTGTAGTGCTTGAAACCGTTGATATTGATAAGTGCGAAAAAAGGTCTTTGTACTTTACGAACATCTTTTTTAAAAGCACGGCGGTTGCATAGACTAGTCAGGTCGTCGGTGATGGCGTTTTTGCGCAGTTTCGACTGGAGTGCCCTAAGAGCCGCGTTTTCCTTGTCGAGCTTGATGATGAAATAGATGATAAGCAGCGTTGCTAGGATATAAAAGAGCACCAAAAGCACGAAGATACGATCGATTGTACGCGCTTCACGGGACATACGAGTTTCGAAACGCTTTTCGATAGAGCGCAGCTCGTTGATGGAGTGGGAAGCGAGGATGTGGCCCAGCAGCTCTTTGTAGCGGGGGAACTGCTCAATAAAAATGCGAATATGGGCACTCAGGAGCTTTTGGGCGGGGTCGTTTGGGTCGAGGTGGCGTGCGACCGTTCGGTAGTTTCGTTTGATCTCTTTGGTGAAAGCCTCGTCGAGGGAGTTTTTGAGTACGAAAATTTCGGAGATGGTCTCGATGATCGCCTTTTTGGCCTGCGGCGAGAGGTCGCTGGGTAGATGATCGAGCACGGAAGCGAGATAGATGGAGGAGTTTTTTATCGTGGCGTTGAGGGTTTTGAACTCCTCGATGGTGGCGAGCTTTTTATCGAGGCATGCATGGTACTTGCGAAACATTGCGGCAAGCTCGGTATAGCCGTTTTGGGCAAAGAGATGTGCGAGGGTTTGCGCCTCTTTTTGGATGCGTGTTTGTATCTGAGTGATGTGGTCGTAGTTTTCATAAAGGAAAAAGGATGTCTTGAGCACCTGGTAGTTGAGCTCCAGCTCATCTTCATAGAGTGCGTGGAAGGCTTTGTAGATGGCGCTGCGTTTTGTGAAATAGGCGCTGACGTAGTTGCGATACGTGAGCAAGAAGGCTATAGCCGCACCCAACACCACCACGATAAGTACCGCTTTTTTGTAGCTAGCGCGCATCGGGTATCTCTCCGGTGAGTGTACGTAAGAAAGCTTCCAGTGCCGCTACCTCGTGGTCACTAAGGAGTGTACCTAAGTTGTAGTAGGCCATCTTTTGTATCGCCTCTTTGAGGGTAGCGACGCTGCCGTCGTGAAAGTAGGGGGCCGTGAGGGCGACGTTGCGCAAGGTGGGGACTTTGTAGACGTAGCGGTCTTTGGGATTTTTAGTGATTGTATAGCGATCATCGAGCGGCGCACCCTCATAGGGCATGATAGAGCCGATTTTTTGGAAACTGTTTCCGCCCAGATTAATACCGTTGTGGCAAGTGATGCAGCCACGCATCTTGAAAAGATGCCATCCTTGCATTTCTATAGGACTTAATTTCGCTTCTCCTCGTAAAAATCTATCGAATTTGCTGTTTGGCGTTACGAGGGACTTTTCAAACTCCACGAGGGCCTCTTTGTAGCGCTTGTAGGTTATAGGTCCAGGGCCGAAGAGTTTGGCAAAAGTCTGCCTATAATAATCGTTTTGGGAGAGTTTTTCGACAAGCGCTTCTGTGCTAAGTCCCATCTCTACAGGGTTGTGCACCGGACCGTCGATTTGCTCCGCCAAATCTTTCGCACGGCCGTTCCAAAATTGGCGAAAATTGTACCGTGCATTCAAAACGGTGGGAGAGTTCATACGCCCCTTTTTGCCGAAAACCCCTATGCTAACAGGCTTGTCGTCCGCGCCGCCGTGGGCAAAACTGTGGCATGTAGCGCACGAAACGGTGCCGTCTGCAGAGAGCGTAGGGTCGAAAAAGAGCGCCTTGCCCAAGGCCGCTTTGGCCTTGTCGTACGAGACCTTTTGCGGTATCGGGATGATGGCATCTTGAGAAAAAAGTAGCGTAGCAAAAACAATCAGTACAATCAAACGCATTCGGGTTGCCTCGTTGCTATTTTGGGTTTATTTTTTCGCCAAGCGCAAAAATTTTTTGAGTGCGCGTTTTTCCTGCGGTCCGATGCGATAGTGTATCAGCGCTAGGTATTCGCGCATCTCTTTGATGCTCAAATCGCTTCTGGCCGCATAGCGATGCAAGATATAGTATGGAATTTTTATGTTTGCGCTCAAAAATTTATCGGCGAGAGCCTCATATTTTTTAGCCCGTTTCGTGTAGCAAAAGCGTGCGAAGACGAAGGGGAGACGATATTTTTCGAACCAAAGTGCGGCGAGGTCTTTGCAAAGTCCTGGGTTTTGGAGTTTGAGTGCTTTGTCGCCTATAAGGACGCGGCCTTGGATGCCTAGGACGCGTGCTAGGACATTGGAGGTATCCGACTCGGCGTCTTCGGTATTTTCCCCCGGGCACACGAGGACGCTACGCACGCGTTTTTTGGCCACGATGCCAAAATCGCTGCAGCGATACTTGGCGCTGTGGATGCTAGAAATGACGGCGGCTTCTACGCGCCTTTTCGCAAAAAGCCTGTTGATTTGCCTGGGCGGGCCTTTGTGGTATTCCAGTGCGGCGCGCTCGCTAGAGCTTAGGTGCCTGCGCAAAAAGATATAAAAAGGCAAAAGGTTGATATAGTCGATTTTTCCAATAATCATAGGGGTGATTATATGGTAAAATTGCTGAAAAAAAGGATAGCGATGGTGCAGGTGCAGTTTTTAGGTCCCATAGGCTTGCCGCCAAGAGAAGTGGAGGCTAAGAGTTTGCGTGAGCTTGCCAAGAAGCTGGGTGAAGACCCCCAGGTCAAAAAATGGCTCGCCGAGTGTGCCGTAGCGGTGAACGATCGCATCGTCAAGGATCTCGATGCGCCCCTCAAAAGCGGCGACAAAGTGGCGCTCTTGCCGCCTGTTTGCGGAGGGTAGGATGCTAGAGCTCTTCCGCGGCGAACTGGATGTGGATAAAATTTTTGCCAAATGGCGCAAATGGGGCGAGGACAAAAACTACGGCGCATTTATCACCTTCGTAGGAACGGTACGCCAAGAGGATGGTATAGAAGGCCTCAGCTTCGATGTCTATGAGCCGATTTTGCGCTCGTGGTTCGATAGCTGGCAACAAAAAGCCAAAGAGCGCGGTGCGGTGCTGAGGATGGCACACTCCATCGGCAACGTCCCGGTGCATACCTCAAGCTATATGGCGGCGGTTTTTAGCCCAAAAAGACGCGTAGCACTGGAACTCATCGAGGAGTTTGTAGAGGATTTCAAAGCCAACGCCCCCATCTGGAAGTATGATTTGCGAGGCGGCGAGCGCATCTATGCGCGTGACCGCAGTCAAAAAATCGAAGGAAGCGGCCTTTTAGACAATGTCGAGTAGGAGTTTGTGCACAATAAGCGTGAGGGCGGTCAAATCTTGCGGTGTTCGTGCCGCCTCTTCGATGCGCTCTACCAACGCCACGCTATCTATCATCTTCTCTTCTTTGTAGCGCTCCAACCCCTCTTGGAGATTCTCCTTGCGTCTAGTAAAATGCACCACCTCTTTGGTGCATTCGGTGACGAAAAGTTCTACAAGTCTTGCTAGCTGCAGCTGTATTTCTCTTTCTTGGTCGGTTTTTGGGCGGTATTTTTCGATAGCGAGCAAAAGCGTGTCGATGCCGAATGTTTTGATGATGCTATCGATGAGTTTGAGAATCTGCGTGAGGGTATAGTCGGTCTGCTCCGTGATTGCTATGGCGAGCATCACGAATTTGAGCAGGTCGATAGAGTGGAAGAAGCTGTCGCTCCTGCTTTTGTCATAGTCCAAAAAGGCTGCGAGCTCTTGCTTGTAGTTGAGGATATGGAAAGGCTCGAAATCGAAGCTTTGGTAGTTGTGCACCGCCCAGCGCACGTTGAAAGCCAAGGAGTCTTCGATAGCCATCAAAAGCGTATACATATCGTTGCGCAGCACTTTTTCGCTTGCATAGAGCTCCTTTTTGACTTTGGCGATAGCAAGAAGCGTATGGAGCAAGAGATAGGCTTTGATTTTGATGAGAAATTTCTCTTTGCCTAAAACATCGTAATCGGAGACGAACGTAACACCTGCGTGATCGATAATGAGATTGGCGCAGACCGTGGCGATGATTTCTCTGTGCAAGGGATGAGCGAGCGACTCTTTTTCAAAGAGCACCAAAAGCTTTTTGGGAAAGTACTTGTAGATGTAGTGCTCGAAAAAGGGCTCGTCGATGAGAGGGCTTTGTAAAAGGATGTTTTTTATGAATATCTTTGCGAAAGAGAGCAGCACGCCCAGTACCGGCCGGACGATGGCGCCTTGGGCATCGAGGACGGTGTGGAACTCCTTGGCTTTTGGGATGTGAAAATCGAGGCGATTGAAAAACTCCACCTCCCGCTCCAAAATCTCCGTAGCTTTCAAAAACTTATCAAAATGGATGCGTGAGCGCAGGGCATCGAGTGTGATGGCCAGCGGCTGGAGGTAGTTTGTGGCAAAGACCTTCTCGAGCACCTCTTGCGTGAGCTCTTGGAGGATAGTGTCGCGGTTTTGGGCGGAGAGTGTGCCGTTTTGGATAGCCTGTGCCAGCACGATTTTGATGTTGACTTCATAATCGCTGGTGTTGACGCCGGCGGAGTTGTCGATGCTATCGAGATTGATTTTGCCGCCGTTTTTGGCATATTCGATACGTGCAAGCTGTGTCAGTCCCAGGTTTCCGCCCTCACACACCGCGTAGCAGCGTAGTTCGCCGGCATTCACCCGCACCGGTTCGTTGGGTTTGTCGGCGATGTGGATGTTGAGCTCTTCGCTCGATTTGACGTAGGTACCGATGCCTCCGATATAGAGCATATCCACTTTGGCAGTAAGGAGCCGTCTGGCCAGCTCTTCACCGCTTAAGATATCTTTTTTGATACCCAGGAGTTTTTTGATTTGGGGCGAGAGGCGTATCTCTTTGGCATCGCGCATAAATACGCCTCCTCCTGGGCTGATTTTGCTAGCATCGTAGGCACTCCAGCCAAGGCCTGCTTCAAAGAGTCTTTTGCGCTCGCTATAGGCTACGGCCGGGTCGGGATCGGGGTCGATGAAGATTTCGCGGGAGCTGATAGCGCCCAGCAGTCGGATGTTTGGATTGATGAGCATACCGTTGCCGAAGACGTCTCCTCGCATCGATCCTGTGCCCACTACGCTAATGGGATCGCTAAAAATATCGATTCCTCTATCTATGAAGTGGCGCGCCGCACTGATCCAGGCACCGTGGGCCGTTACACCCAGTTTTTTGCGGCTGTAGCCGCTGCTGCCTCCGCTCGCAAATGCGTCGCCCAGCCAGTATCCCTTCTTAAGAGCGATGGCATTGGCTACGTCGCTCATATCGGCAGTGCCGCGATCGGCAGCCACCACGAAATAGAAATCGCCGTTTGGTTTGGGCTTTTTATCCACAAGATCCAAAAGGGCGTCGATGTATTCGCTGTAGTAGCGTGCAAACTCCTCTTTGTTCACCTCTTTTTCTATATAGATGCCCCCTTTGCCCCCGGAGGGGATGATGATAGCGTTTTTGAGCTCTTGGGTAATCATCAAAGACTTGATCTCTTGGCGAAAATCCTCGCGCGTGCTCCAGCGAATCCCTCCGCGAGCGATTTTGCTAGAGCGTAGATGCACACCCAAAAAATCGGGAGCATAGACAAACATCTCGATGTTGGGCTCCAAATCTTCTAAAAGGTGCTTAAAACGGGCGAGGTCGAACTTAAAGGCGCGCGCTCGCTTCTTTTTGAAGAAGTTGGTTTTTTGGATGCTTTGCACCGCATTGTAATAGATTTGCAAGAGCCTATCCTCTTCATAGGAGCGGACTGTCTTAAACTCCTCGGCGATGGCTGCTTTGAGTGCTTTGAGGTTGCGGCGCTTATGCATAAAGATTTGTGCGATGAGAGCTACGAGTCGTTCGTGACGCAGGAAAGTTTTGAGGATCGAGGCCTCTTTGGTCTCTTTGAGGAGCTGGTCGAGATACTTGATCATCGCGCGCAAAAAGATGATGCTCTCAAGATTGAGCTTTTGCGAAAGGGCCAGGCGGTAGAGTTGGCAGTAGGAGACGATGTGACCTTGCAGGGCTTGTAAAAAAATCTCTTCAAATACGCTGCTGTTGGCCGCTATCTTTTCCACATCCGTCACTAAGGCGTAGATGTATCGTCCGTTGATGCTGGCCCAGCTCTCCTCTTGGGCTTCGAGCCCGAAATTTCCGAGCACTTTAATAAGCCGTGAGAGTGGCACTGGCGCGCGAAGTACCACATAGAGTGCAGAAGCTTCTTTGTCTATCCAGATTTTGGGTTTACGGACGCGCCGCGTTTTTGCGATGGCGGATTCGGTGAGGAGTTCGTTGCACATTCTATCCATTGTAGGCCCCCTGATACGCTATATGTAGTATAATAGCACAGTTTCGTAGGAGGATAGGATGATAAGTTTCGAAGAGTCTGTCAAAAAGCTTGCGGCCCTCGATTTTGCTCCGGTGGGGGTGCAAAAAGTGTGCCTGAGTGCTTGCCAGGGGCGAGTGCTCGCCGAAGACATCGTAGCGAGCTGCAATAGCCCCGAGTATGAGACGGCGGCAATGGATGGATTTGCGATACGCTATGAGGACCAAAAGATGGGGAGACTTCGCATCGTAGGAGCGACGCCTGCCGGCAGCGAAGTGCCTAAAGTTTTGGAAAAGGGTGAAGCTATCAAGACCTTTACGGGTTCGCTGATGCCGCCCGGGGCCGATACGCTCATTCCCATCGAAAACGTGGAAGTGGCGGGTGATGAGGTGGTGATACGAGAGCCGGTGCCCAAAGGCTTTAGCGTACGGCCCGTGGGCGAGAACTACAAAAAGGGCGAAGTGCTCATCCAAAAAGGTGCTCGTTTGGGTTTTGCCGAAATAGGCGTCATGGCGAGCCTCAACGTGGTTTTTGCAAAGGTGTATCAGAAGCCGCGCGTGGCAATCCTCGCTACCGGAAGCGAAGTGCTCGAGCTTGGAGAAGATCGCACCAGCCTCGCACAAATCCGCAGCTCCAATAACTATACCCTCGAAGCGCTCGTGCTACGTCACGGCGGAGAACCGGTGCAAATGGGGGCAGTGCAGGATGATAGGGCTACTATTACCCAAGCGCTTCGCGAAGCATTAGAGAGTGCAGACATCGTCGTCACCACGGGCGGTGTGAGTGTGGGGGACTATGACTTTGTCAAAGATGTCATACGGGATGACCTGGGTGCCGAAGTGGCTTTTAAGGGGGTGGTGATTAAACCGGGGCAGCACGTGATGGTGGCAAAAAAAGAGAACAAAGCCATCATAGGACTGCCGGGATTTGCCTACTCTTCTACGGTTACCTTTTTATTGTATGCTTTACCTGTGCTCTATCGGATGCAAGGCAGCGTATATGAACCTAAGATGGTCTATGCGACCCTTAAAGAGCCCTTTGTGAAACGGAGTCGCAAAACGGAGTTTACGCCCTGCAACGTGACCATAGAAGATGGTGCGCTGTTCGTCGATTTTGCGGGCAATCGCCAGGGCAGCAGCGCGATTTTGACCAATATGCTGGGGCAAAATACCGCACTTGCCGTTACTGCACCCGATGAGGGCAACAAAGAGGCCGGCGAAAAGATACTCGTCTGGCTTATCAACTGGTAAGGAGCGTCTATGAAAAAACTTTTTGCGCTTTTTTTTACTGCTCTTGTGCTTTTTGCAAACGAGAGTTTTGTAGTGCATACCATTCACAACAAAGATTTGCATATTACCGTTACGGATGACGGCATTAAGGTTGCGGAATATCCCGATAGAGTGATTATTCTCGACTTTTTTGGAAAAAACTGTCCGCCGTGCCAGATAATGATTCCTCGCATTATCGATTTACAACGAAAAATGCCCGATAAGGTACAGATTATCGGGATGCATGTCCAAGACCCTCTGGATATGTACGACCTCAAACGATTCGAAGAGATAGGCATCAACTATCCCGTAGTCGATTATCTTACAAACAAGGATAATCAGCGTTTTATCCTCTACATCGCTCAACTCGTGGGGTGGGACGGCTCTATTCCCTTTATGCTCTTTTTTGACCGTAACGGAAACTACGTCAAATCGCATTTGGGATTGGCAAGCGAGGAAGAGCTAGTCGATGATGTGACGATGTACTATCTTTCCGTCAAACCAAAAGCCAACGCACAAGAAACCAACACTACCAAAAACAGCACCCAGCCTACCGAGCCTTCCGTTTTGGAGTAGCCGCCGGGGCTACTCTTTTTTCAAAAACTCTTTGATGGTCTCTTCGTCGAGCTTCTCTTTGTCATACTTGACGACGATAATCTTTTCGGTCTCGTTGACGTAGAAGTCCGTTACGCCGTCCATGACTTTGAGCCCGGGAAGCTTCTCTTTGTCGTAGTTGTCAAAATCTAAAAAGAGATTGGCCCGTACACCAGGATTGCGCATGCCCGCTATCCACGCTATCCAGACCACACAGACGATGAGCACGAAGATGGCGACGGCACTCTCTTTACCCCACTGATACAAAAGCCCCCCTACGGCACCGCCCAAAAATATCCCGATGTAGGCGAAAGTGTTTGCTACACCTAAAGCCGCGCCTTTTTGGTGGACTTTTGCGAATTTGCTCACAAAGCTTTGCAAGAGGGGCTCGAACATATTAAAACCGATAAAGAAGAAAACTGCACCTATCGTAAAGAGTATGAATGAGGTGCTAAATCCCATGAGGGCGAAAGAGGCTGCTATAAAGAGGATAGAGGCGATGAAGACCTCTTTACCTTTGTGGTACTTTTCGCCCAGCACCGCTGCGGGTCCCATGGAAAGTATGCCGAAAATCACCGCCGGCAAGTAGACCTTCCAGTAGTGCTCCGGCCCCATGCCGAACTTTTGCTTCATGAGTATCGGGATGAGAAAGAAAGCTATCGCCATCGTGGAGGAGTGGAACAAGAAGGTGATGTACATGCGCACCAGGTCTTTGTCTTTGAAGACATGCTTGATCTTGGCTTCCTCTTCGCTGTAGTGATGCACGATTTTTGGCGGTTCGGGAACGGCGGTAAAGAGGATGGCAAGAGCTGCGACGGCGAGGATTGCCGTAAGCCAAAAGAGTGCCTTGACGCTATAGAGCCCTCCTATGATGGGGCCGATGATCATCGCTGCGGCAAAACTCATGGCGATCACCATGCCCATGACGGCCATGGCGTGGGCGCGCTCATCTTCGCGCACATAGTCTGCTATCATTGCCGTTACCACGCTACCGATAGCGCCGGCACCCTGTAAGAAACGGCCTAGAAGCAGCACATAAATATTGTCCGCTACGGCACAGATTACGGAACCTGCCGCAAAGACGAGAAGCCCGATGAGGATGGTCTTTTTGCGCCCTATTTTGTCGCTAAGAACCCCATAGGGCACTTGCAAGAGTGCTTGGGTAAAGGCGTAGCCGCCTACGGCCACACCGGCCAAAAAGGCTGTTCCACCCTTGAGTTGCAGAGCATACTGGCTGAGTACCGCCAAAACGATGAAGAGTCCAAAAAATCGCAGAGCCACGATGAGACTGAGTGGCAAGACCTTCTTAGCGATCTCTTTCAACGACGATCCTTTATGTTAGAATTTTGCTAGTTTAATTGTAAGACTATTTCGTAAATACAAAGGAATGCAATGGCGATTATACTAGCCTCTTCAAACAAAGGCAAGATTCGTGAGATTGCCCAGCTTTTGGGGCAGGAAGTGGTGCCCTATAAAGATGTTGTAGGGGATGTGGATATCGTAGAAGACGGCAAAAGCTTCAAAGAAAACGCCATCATCAAGGCGCATACTATCTATGAAAAAACTCCAAACTCCATCGTCATAGCAGACGATAGCGGCATAAGCGTGCCGGCTTTGGGCGGTGAACCCGGCATCTATAGCGCACGCTATGCAGGAGAGGGAGCAAGCGACAAAGAGAATCTCCAAAAGCTCATAGAGACCCTCAAAGCGCGGAGAATAGAGCGCACGCCGGCCTACTATACTGCCGCCATCGCCATCGCATCACCCCAAGGTATCTACACCGTGCACGGCTGGATGTGGGGTGAGGTGATAGCCGAAGCCAGAGGCGACAAAGGCTTTGGCTACGATCCGATGTTTATCCCGGAAGGCTACGACAAGACGCTCGGCGAATTGGACGAGGAGATTAAGCAGCGCATCTCGCACCGTGCCAAAGCGCTGCGCCTAGCAAAAATCGTTTTGGAGCGCCTCGATGCAAAGTGATGTCAGGCGCCTCTACCAGCGGCTGCGCCAAGAGCAGCAAGAGCTCCAGACCTTCTATAAAGTCCTCCAGGAGCACCGCACCATCATTGATGGAAAAGTGAGCGAGTATGAAGCCCTTTTGGAGGATTTTTTGGATTTTGTGGGATTGCATAGGGATAACGAGACACTTCTAGCTGCAATCAATCGTATCGTAAACTTGCGCGAAGATATGCTTTTGCAAGTGATTGCTCACAAAGATGAAGAGGAGCGCATCGCTATAAAAGAGCGTGCATTTATTTGGGTGAGCGAGTTTTACCTGGCGCGTTTTGGGCGCCTTTTGGAGTGGATAGAGAGCGAAAAGTTGCTTCCTCCCTTTTATAGAGCGCTTTTGCGCCACGCCCACGCTATCGGCGAGGCTTTTAGCTCCTGGCAAAGCAGCTGGATGGCGCAGATAATCTATGGAATCAATCGTGAGCTTTTGCGCATCTTTAACGGTGATGAAGAGAAGATTTTTACGATGCTCCAAGAAAAGTCCCTGCTCGATAGGGGGCACGGCGGTGAAGTGGCCGATCGCTGCTACAGCGTGCTTAGGATGCGTGAAGATGGAAGTTTCGAGCGGCTTAGCTACGCCGAGGCTTTCAAAGAAGAGGTCCAAGAAGTAGCGGGGCGTATCGAGCAGGCTATCACCGATTTAGAGCGATTCCAAGAGGCCCAAAAAGAGGGTTGGCTAGCCTATCTGGAGCGTATCAAAGAAGCGCTTTTGGAAGAGGATGTGGATAGGCTCGTGCCGCGCTGGGCCGATGTGGATCGAGCCTGGATGCGTATCACATCTCCTATCCAGATAGGCCATCCTCTCGAATACTACGAAGATCGCTTCCGCAAAGCTGTGGCACTGGAGTGGGATGTGCGCATCAGCGATCCCGACTATCCCAAAGGCGAGCGGGCCAAACGCATCGCGCTTGCTTTCAAAAAGCTCTACCACGACATCGGTATCGACGCTCCCAGCGTCTATGAGCAAACACTCAAAAGCATAGAGCGTGTGCAGCTTTATGTGGGGCGGCCGCTGCTCTTTTACGGCAGCGAATTTAACGGCCTTTTTAGCGCCCAGGTGGTGCCCAACGACGAAGTGGTGAGCAAGGAGCTTGGCAAGAAGATTTTCGCCTATCCCGATATGATTCTCCAGACCCAACGCGCCAAGCCGAAAATGCGCATAACCTATGAAATCTTCGGCAACGAACTGGCCGATCGTATGCGAGGGCTGCTCGACAATGAAGAGGTGTGGCACGCAATTTACGATATCACCACCATCGGACACGAGTATGGCCATATCTTGTGGATGGATGAAGAGACCGAAACGGCGATGAACGCCAGCGGTCTTTTCAAGCTCGCCGAAGAGTTCAAAGCCACCACCGGAGGACTGGTGGCCTACTATTTGTTCGAAAACGATCGCTTTTGGGAGGAGCTGCTGCTCGATCATATCCAGCGAAGCGTAGCGCTGATTGGCTGGATGGAGGTGGATGAGGTGCTGCCTTATTACACCGAAGGGCTCTTGCATCTTACAGGGCTTTTTGAATCGGGAGTGCTCCATTTTGAAGACTCCCTTTCGGTGTGTATCGATGCTTCTAGCTATGCGAAACTCAAGGAGTGGTATTTTACTACCTATAGCGATTTGGCCGCACACTATCTCCACAAGCGCGACTCCAAAGATTTTCTCGATCGCTACATCCATAAAGTTAGAACGGTCTGGATGCCGCGCCACAAGGAGGCCGCGGCGTTCGTGCGCCACTACTACGATCTATACAAACAGATAGGAAGGCAGATAGTATCGTGAGGACAGTAGTCGTTTTTTTCCTTTTGATAGGAGTTGTGTTTGGAGGGCAGAGTGCGCAGTTGCGCGCTTTGCTAGTATCGGGGAGTTTTCCCGTCGTGGGGGAGCTCTATGGAGTGGATATCGACGGCGACGGTATGGCAGGGCCGCGAGAGCGCATTTATCTTGATTTGCGCACGGGAAAGAAATGCTTTGCCTACAGATGGGATGCGGGCAGCTGTAGCGAACCTATCGATATAAAACTCGATATGGAACCTATAGCTTATGTCGTCGCAATTGCAAAATCGCACTTTCTCTATCTCGATACAAAAACACAAGAGGTAGCACCCCTGCGAAGCGATGCGGGGCTTGTGGCGGAGCATCTTCATAATCCTTTGTGTGATATCGCTTGGAGTATTGAAGACGGCAAGGCCTTTTTCGTTTACAAAGACTTTCGCAATTTTCCAAATCTTTTGGCTCATTACGATACGCCCGGCTTCGTATGGGATATAGAAAGAGTGGGTGATACGCTCTATGTGGCCGATGGCACTGCCGGTCTGGAAGTTTTCAATATAGCTGCAGAAAATCTCCTCCATCCCAAACTCATAGCCCAAAGAGCTCTTCAGGATGAGGCGATTGAAGTGCACTATTTTGGCGGTGACATCTATGTGGGCACGAAAAATGCGTTATATCGCTACGATGCCGACACTCTTGCTTTGCAAGAAAGCTTCAAGCTGCCTGCTGAACTCTATTTTTTCCGTCCTACCCCATATGGACTCTTTGCGGCTTTAGTGGATGGGAGCTTGTTACGTTTTACTACACACCAAAAAAAGCTTTGGCGTAATTTCGATGCGGCATATATCACGACCCATGCACTGTATCGCTATGACCAAAACGGACTGGCCAAGACGTCGCTGCCGCATATGCGAGTGCTAAAGCACTATCCATTAGGGTGGGGTGAAGTGGCCGTAGTTGGAACGAATGTGGCAGTGGCAAGCAAGGAGGGGGTGGAGATAGCGCACGGCGGGAAGATTCTTGCGCTGCAACTAGGATTTGCTCCCGTTAATTTCGTAGCTTCAAAAGGATATTTCTATCTTCTTGATAGCATAGCGCGCATGGCGCGTATCGATCCCAAAAGCGGTGCTAGCGAGATACTCTATCTTCCCTATCCCGCTACGGATATTACGGCATACAAGGGGAATTTGTATATCGTTGGCCAAGGAGGCGCCGGATTTGTTGTTATGAAGATAAAATAACTTTAGCTAATCAATATAAACTTATAGGATTTTAGTCGATTACTATCAAATACTTGACATAAGCTCACTAAAATGATATAATAACGAAAAACGAAAAGGAGGTGAGCTATGATTCCGGTAGTAATCGATCCCTTCAAAGAACTAAGAGATATAGAAAGAAAAATCTCATCTATGCTCGAATTTGAAAACAAAATGGTGCCAAGCGCAAAAGCCGAAAATATCTGGATGCCCGCAGTCAACGAAAAAGAGGATGAAAAGGCCTACTATGTAGAAGTTGACCTGCCGGGTGTCAAAAAAGAGGATATCAACGTCGAAGTCAAAGACAATCTCCTCACAATCAGCGGTGAGCGCAAGTTCAAAAAAGAGGAAAACGACAAAGGCTACAAACGCGTTGAGAGCTTTTTCGGTAAGTTTGAGCGCAGCTTCACGCTTCCTGCCGATGCAGATGCGGATAAGATAGAAGCGAGCGTGGAAGACGGCGTGCTCAAACTCACCATCCCAAAAATCGAACAAAAAGAGAACGTCAAGAAAATCTCCATCAAGTAAGGCAAAGAGCCTCCTCTCTTTGCCTGCCCTGCTAATCTTCTTTTAATCCCTCTTTTGCTATACTCATTCATAATATGAGCGGCTCACATTTTCGCTCCTAATTAGCCAATATATCCTAAAGGAATGAGGTATGCTTCTTTTCACTCCAGGACCTACGCCTGTGCCTGAGCGTGTACGCCAAGCTATGGCTGCTCCCACAATACATCATAGAACGCCAGAATTTACCAAAATCTTTTTGCAAACGCGCGAGCTTCTTTTGGAGCTTTTCGGGATGGAAGATGCCGTGATGCTGGCCTCCACCGGTACTGGTGCTATGGAAGCGTGTGTGACAAATCTGTGTCGAAAAAAGGCTTTGATAGTCAATGCCGGCAAATTTGGTGAACGTTTTGTAAAAATTGCCAAAGCATTCGGCAAAGAGGTGGTAGAGCTTCGCTACGAATGGGATACGCCTGCAAAGGTAGGCGATGTAGAGGAGGCTTTGCGGCAGCATCCGGACATCGATGCATTTTTTGTCCAAATCTGTGAAAGCAGCGGAGGCTTGCGCCATCCCGTCGAAGAGATTGCAAGTGCCATCAAAGCCATTAATCCTGACGTTACCGTCGTCGCAGACGGTATTACGGCCGTGGGCGTAGAACCTATCGATGTGACCAATATCGATGCACTCATCACCGGCAGCCAAAAGGCTCTGATGCTGCCGCCGGGTCTTGCGATGATAGGGCTTAGCTCCCATGCGCTTCGCAAAATCGGGGAGGGAAGTGGTTTTTACTTTAACCTTGCCAGCGAACTCAAAAAACAGCGTGAAGGGACGACTGCATACACCGCTGCTACGACGCTCGTCATTGGGCTCAAAGAGGTTTTGACAATATTGCTGCGAGAAATAGGTCGCGACGAGGTGTATGACCAAACAGACCGTAGAGCCACCGCAACGCGAGTGGCACTGGAGGCACTGGGGCTGAGTATCTATCCCAAAAATCCCGCCAATGCCATGACCGCTATCATCGACGACCAGGCCGAAGAGATTCGCAAGCTCCTCAAAAACCGTTACGGTGTCAACGTAGCAGGAGGTCAGGAACATCTCAAAGGTCGCCTCTTTCGCATCAATCATATGGGATTTATCGAGCCTTATGAAGCTGCGTGGGTTGTCAATGCCGTAGAGATGGCGCTATCAGACCTGGGGCGCATCACATACGAGGGCAAGGCAAATAAGATTTTCAATACGATCTATTTTGAGGAATGATATGGTCTATGAACACGAGATACCAAAAGGTGCCAGGCTCTACTTCGCTAAAGAGGCTCGTCTCAAACGGCACATAGAGAGTGTGGCGAGTGAGGTGCTGTATAAAAAGGGCTTCGAAGAGATCGTCACGCCGCACTTTTCGTACCATCAGCACCACTTCATCGAGCCAAAGAGCGAGTTGATACGTCTCCAGGACGAAAAGAACCGCGAACTCTCCATCCGCGCCGACAGCACCGTGGATGTGGTGCGTTTGGTGACCAAGAGGCTAGGGCGCAGTACCGAGCACAAGAAGTGGTTTTATATCCAGCCCGTATTTCGCTATCCCAGCAGCGAGTACTATCAAATCGGCGCTGAAGTGCTCGAAGGCAAACAGAGCCTGGAAAATCTCAAAATCGTAACGCAGATTTTTAAGCATCTGGGCATTGCTCCCAAGCTTATGCTGGCCAACATTAAGATTCCTTCGCTTGTGGCCGAACATTTGGGAATCGACTTGGAGCTTTTCAAGCGTCTCGATATCGATGGACTTTTAGAGGGAGCACCTGCGTGGCTGGAGAGGCTTCTTTTCGTGCAGCATGTGCATGAGATCGATGCGCTGGCAGGTGAACTGCCCGAAGCGATCGAAGCGGAGCTTTTCAAGCTCAAGGAGCTGGCACTGGCTCTAGAATATGAAGAGATCTTGCTCGCACCGCTTTTTTATGCGAAAATGCGCTACTATAAAGATCTTTTTTTCCGTTTTTTCTATGACAACGCTACGCTCGCTACCGGAGGCGACTACGAGGCCGAAGGGCTTGATGCGAGTGGTTTTGCCCTCTATACTGATGAGATAATCTCTATGCTACAAAAAGGTGATTGATGGCAGCAGATTTAATAGTCGGAATACAGTGGGGAGATGAAGGAAAAGGCAAAATCGTCGACCTTTTAGCCCAGGAATATGATGTGGTATGCCGCTACCAAGGCGGACATAATGCCGGACATACAATCGTGGTGGACGGCAAGAGCTTAGCACTCCATCTCATTCCTTCGGGCATCCTCAATCCCAATGCCACCAATATCATAGGCAATGGAGTAGTGGTAAGCCCCGAAGCGCTCATCAAAGAGATGGAGCAGTTTGATGACCTTCAGGGGCGATTGCTCATAAGCGACAAGGCGCATCTTATCTTTAAATATCATGAAGCCATAGACAAGGCCAAAGAGCGTCTACGTGGTAAAAATGCCATCGGTACCACGGGACGTGGAATAGGCCCTGCGTATGCCGATAAAGTGGCGCGCCAAGGCCACAGGGTGGGCGAGCTCAAAGATATCGACAAACTCGCCCAAAAGATTATGGACTATTTCGCTATGAATGAAGCCTATTTTAAGGCATTGGGAGTCGAGACTCCCAGCCTTGAAGAGCTGAAAAAAGAGTTGGCGCACTATCGCGACGCTCTTATGCCTTATGTAATTGATGCTACCAACTATCTTTGGGAGCTGTTGGCGCTCGGCGAGCACAAAATCTTGCTCGAGGGTGCCCAAGGGACGATGCTCGATATCGATCACGGCACCTATCCTTATGTGACTAGCTCCAATACCATCGCTGCGGGTGCCTGCACGGGACTGGGGCTTGCTCCCAAAGATATCGGCCGCGTCATCGGCATAGCCAAAGCCTACTGCACCCGCGTAGGCAACGGGCCTTTCCCCACGGAAGATTTCGGTCCGGACGGTGAGCGACTGCGCCGGCAAGGGCACGAGTTTGGTACCACCACGGGACGCCCCAGACGCTGCGGATGGTTCGATGCCGTCGCGGCCAAGTACGCCTGCAGGCTCAACGGCTGCGACGAGCTGGCAATTATGAAACTCGATGTATTGGATGGATTTGAAAAGATCAAGGTAGCCAGTGCCTATGAGTATGAGGGTGAGCGCATCGACTATGTGCCAAGTGACCTAGAAAACGTGACCCCCATCTATGTGGAGTTTGACGGATGGGAGAGTGTTGCGGGTGTACGCCGCTGGGAGGATCTGCCCACGGAGGCCAAACTCTATATCGAAGGAATCGAAGATCTCGTAGAGACCAAAATTACCATTATCTCTACAAGTCCGGATCGAGAAGATACTATTGTGAGAAAGTAAGGAGAGTGTATGCGACTGCGTCTACCACACGCCCCCTATGTGGCCAATAAAATAGCGATCGATCTTTTAAAGAGCGGTATGGTGCACTTTACTTCGGGTGTGGACCCGGTGGTACGTGCGGCGCGCGAAGTGCTTGAAGAGGAGCTTAAAAAAGAGGCTGCGCTAGATGAACGTGTCAAAGAGATCATCGAAGAGAACGAAGATGAGATCGAATTTAACATGGCGGATTCCAAGCAGCTCTTTTGGCTTATTAAAAAACGCCTCGCTCCCGAATACGATGTGATTCTTAACTACGAAGAGAAATATAACGATTTTGCGCATAAAATTTTGCACAAACTCTACGAAGAGGATCTCATCAACTACACCGTACCCGATAACCGTATCAAAAACATCATCTACGACGCTATAGAGGGTTATATCAAAAGCTACGACGAAATCGAAGATATCGTGCTCGAAAAGATATCACACTATAAAAAGAAGCTCATTCCCGGGACCGAAGAGTTTGAACTGGTCTATCAAAGAATGTTTGAAGATGAGCTCAAAAAACGGGGGATGCTGTTATGAAAAGGGTGTGGATCTATCTCGAGCACGGCCTGTTTCTCGAGGGGCGTAGTTTCGGTGCCGAAGGTACCAAGACCGGTGAGATAGTCTTTAACACCTCCATGACAGGCTACCAGGAGATCGTCACCGATCCCAGCTACGCAGGGCAGTTCGTCACCTTCACGATGCCAGAAATCGGGAATGTGGGCGTTAATGACGAAGATTTCGAAAGCCGTGCAGCCTGGGCAAAGGGCATCATCGTGCGCAACTACCAAAAGCGCTACTCTAATTTCAGAGCCCAAAAGGCACTGGATGCGCTGCTAAGAGAGTATGACGTGATGGGAATTTGCGATGTGGACACGCGCCTGCTGACCAAAACCGTGCGCGACAAGGGGGCGTGCATGATGATCGCTTCTACCGAAATCAGCGATCCGGCAGAGCTGGCTAAACTCCTGGCAGCTGCACCGCGCATCGAAGAGATCGACTATATCAAAGCGGTTTCTACGCAAAAGCCTTATAAACATACTACCGCTACCTACGATGCCAAGAACTTTCGCTACAAAGAGGCGCCTCCTTCAAAAGCCAAAATCTACGTCCTCGATTTTGGCGTCAAGCGCAATATACTCAACAACCTCGCTGAAGCCGAGCTTGAAGTAGAAGTCCTTCCCCATACCTTCGATCCGGACAGCATCATTGCCGATTACAAAGAGGGCAGATGCGACGGGGTGTTTCTCTCTAACGGACCCGGAGATCCACTGATTCTTAAAGAGGTGCACGAAAAGATTCGAAAGCTTCTAGAGGCTAAAATCCCTATGTTTGGCATCTGCCTGGGGCATCAGCTGCTCAGCATCGCGCATGGCTACAAGACTTTCAAACTCAAATTCGGCCACCACGGCGGCAACCACCCTGTGCGCAACGAAGCGACTGGCCGTGTGGAAATAACTGCCCAAAACCACAACTACAACGTCCCAGAATCCATCGAGAAGATCGCCGAAATAACCCACAAAAACCTTTTTGACGGTACCATCGAAGGGGTGCGCTACAAAGACGAGCCGGTCTTTAGCGTCCAGCACCATCCGGAGGCGAGCCCCGGGCCTCACGAGAGCGCCTACATTTTCAAAGAGTTTCGCGACTTGATTTTAGCAGAAAGGAACAAACATGCTTGAGTTTTTGAAAAAGATGACCGAATGGGTCCTGCAAAAAGAGGAAGAGATGGCCAAGGAGTGCAAAATTCCCCTCGAAGATATCGAAAAGCAGATAGCCGCCGTCAAAGAGAAAAAGGAAAAGCTCCAAGAAGAGTGCCAAAAGAATATCCAAGAGCTCGACAAGCTCCTAGGGCGTCTCGAGACTATCAAAAACATCGAAACCATCAAGTGTAACCGCTCTTAACACTCCTTTAACACTTCCTTGCCATAATTGCTTGCACATTATGGCAAGGAGGTTCCATGCGTCGTAGCTTTTTAGCTATTATCCCGACACTTCTTCTAGCACAAGAGGTCCAGATCCAAAAAGTCACCATCGAAGATTTTGCATCCAATACCTCCCTCTATAGCGATGAACTCAAATTTTCACGTCAGCAAGATTTGGCAGAGATCTTAGCCCGTTTCATTCCCGAGCTCAATATGGTGCGCGCTACGGCTATCGGCAACGATATTGTCCTGCGCGGCTTCAAGCGTGATGATGTGAACTTTTTGATCGACGGAGCCAAAATATATGGAGGGTGTCCCAACCGCATGGATCCTCCTGCCATGCATCTCTCCATCACGGATGTACAGCGGCTTGAAGTCAAAGAGGGTCCCTTCGATGTGGAAAATTTCGGCTCTATGGGGGGCATGGTCAATGTAGTGACTAAAGAGCCTCAGCAAGGCTTTGGCGGTGTGCTCGAAGCGATGCTGGGAAGTTTTGGGTATAAAAAGTTTGGTGCTCGCCTCCATGCAGGCGATGAAAAACTCAAGATGGCTCTTTTTGTGGGTAGTGAAAAGAGTGGCCAGTATGAAGATGGGCATGGCCGCACTCTCGTAGAGCAAAACTGGGAGCAGCTGGGCAAAAACGATCCCTATGCCTACCAAGAGCGCTACAAAAATCTCGATGCGTATACACGCAATAGCATCGGCATTAAAATGCGCTACGACATCGACGCAGACCAGAGTTTGAAAGCCAGCTACTATGCCGACAGGGCTACGAACGTTTTGTATCCTGCGTTTCAGATGGATGCGCAGCTCGATAAGACGCAAATGTTTAACGGCCTCTATACTATAAATAATATAGGAAAATTTTCCCAAAAGCTCCAAATTCAGGGCTACTACTCGCACGTGGTGCATGATATGGGGACAGAGTTTCGCAATGCGGCATTAAATAGCATGACATATCGCACCCACCATGTCAAAAGCACTATAGAAGGTATGAAGCTCAAAAACGACCTCGAAGCCTTCGGTCTGCCGTGGCGTGTGGGCGTAGAGGTGAGCAAGCGCAACTGGAACGGTATCTGCCTCGCTGAGCCTACAAAACGTCCCAAACAGGTGCGCATTCCCGATGTGGATACGCTCCAAAAGGGGCTCTTTATCGAAACGAGCAAAAAATGGGATGCACTTACTATCAATGTGGGAGCACGCTACGACAGCGCTGAGGTAAAAGCACACCGTTTCAACGACCCGACCATCAAAAATATAGCCGCTATCCAAAACTACTACAAAGGCTTGCATAAGCGTACTTACGATGATTTTAGCGCCAATCTCATGGCGCGCTACCGCCTGAGTGATACAGACAACCTCTATCTGGCCTTAGGGCAAGGAGTGCGCATCCCCGATGCCCAGGAGCTCTATTTCATCGGCTTTATGATGGGAAATTGGACACGCAAGGGTAATCCCCATCTCAAAGAGGCCAAAAACCGTGAGATCGACATAGGATACGACACCCAGATAGCGCAAGTGGCGCTCCATACCCAGCTCTTTTATTCCAAAGTGGCCGATTACATCTATGCTTATAGCACCAATGCAGGCAATGCCGATCCGACCAAAAAGTACCTCACATGGACCAATATCGATGCCCATATCTATGGGGGAAGTCTCAGTGCGGCAATGCCTATCGGGGATTATATGATGCTTGAGGGCTCCGTAGCCTATCAGCGTGGTAAAAAGGATGATGCGATTGCGGGCCAAAGTGATAGAGATATGGCACAAATTCCGCCGCTGCATGGACGTTTGGCTCTCAGCTACGATGACGGCAGTAATTATGCGAGTCTCGAAGGGCTCTTTAGCGCGGCTTGGAAGGAGTATGACGCCGATAACGGCGAGCGCCGTATCGGTGGATGGGGTGTAGTGAACTTGCAATACTCTAAGAAACTCAATGATACAATAAGTGTGCAGTTTGGTATCGACAATATTTTCGATAAAGCATATGCACGCAACAACACCTATGCCGGCCGCTCGCTCATAGGCGGACGAAACCCGGTGCTTGTGTATGAGCCGGGTCGCTATATCTATGCCGGTTGCAATGTGCGCTTTTAAGGAGTTTTATGCACGCGATAGATTTTCTAAGCATCATAACCGTAGCGTTTTTGGGAAGTCTCGGGCACTGTGTGGGGATGTGCGGCGGGTTTGTGGTGGCCTATACCACGGCCAAGGTCGACCCTAATCGCGGGAAGCTATGGGGAAGTGCCGCACATTTGGCCTATAACCTGGGACGTGTGACATCCTATACTATTTTAGGAGCTATCTTTGGTCTTTTGGGTTCGGTGTTTATGGTTTCACCCGTCACACATGGCGCACTCTTCATAGCTATCGCGATTTTTATGGTGCTTATGGGGATATCGCTATCGGGCAATCTGCGGTTTCTCACCTCCATCGAGGCCAATATCGCCAAAATCCCCTTTTTCCAAAAGGCCTTTTCGGCGCTCATTCACTCCCACTCTTTTAGTAGTTTCTTTCTTTTGGGTATGCTCAACGGCTTCATCCCTTGTGGACTCGTCTACTTCTTCGCAGCATCCGCAGCTGCGACGGGAAGCCCTTTTTGGGGTGCTGTGGTGATGCTGGTCTTTGGGCTTTCCACCATACCGGTAATGTTTGGCCTAGGCACCGTGGCCGGATTTTTAAAAAGCAGCTCGTTGCGGCTGTTGATGATAAAGATAGCTTCTGTGGTTATAGTGCTCTATGGCCTCTATCTAGGTTACAAAGGCTACATGATGATGACGCATCCAAAAATGATGCAGCATAAGATGCAGCATATGCATAA
>WGBB01000093.1 GCA_015494505.1 Nitratiruptor sp.
GCAATTACAAAAATCTCATTGCGTTCATTAACTCTATCGAACAAAGCGACCTTGTGGTGGATATCTACAATATTCACATGGAGGGCGCGCAGCCAATTGAAACAAACTTTAAGGTATCGGTATGGGGCATAAATTACTAATTCCGCTAGCATTTGTAACGTTTGCTTTTGCAGCCGGACCTGTGCATTATCCTGATATCGACAAGCTCATCGAACAGGTGAAGTATAAGCGCATAGGTCTATCAAAAAGTGAGATAGCAAAGCTGAAAGATCCTTTTATAGATGAAAAGAAATTGCAAAAAATCATCGTCAAGCAAAAAATCATAAAACACCGTAAAAAGGTGCGGGTAACATATCGACTCTCATCTATCATGAACGATAGAGCCAAGATCAACGGCAGGTGGTATCATGTGGGCCAAAAAGTCGGATCCTATAGGCTAGCCTATGTGGACCCTTTCAAAGGTTTTGCGGTACTCAAACGTGGAAAGCGTACGTTGCGGCTCTATCTGCATAGACGCAAATTGCGACTTATTAAATTTGGAAGCGGAGTATAAGTATGAGAAAACTTTTGTTAGCCTCAATCGTTGCCACATCGCTTTTTGCGAGCAATTGTGAAAACAGGCTCTTTACACTGCAAAGCCGTCCGGGCATCAGTGCGTTGGAAGTAGTAAATAATATCAGCGATGAATGTGGCTATACCGTCATTGCAGAAGATAGCTATGCAAAACGCAAGCTCTATATGACGAGACTCGGACGTTTGGACCTTAAAAACGTTTCGCTCTATAGACTCCTTGACATCGTTCTAAAAGACCATAATATCAACTACTCCTTAGAAGATAATATTCTTAAAATCAACTATCTTGTTACCAAAACTTTTCATCTCGACTATGTCAATACACGCCGCAAGAGCAAATCAGTCACGGATGCTTCCGTGGATATAGGATTGGCGAATGTAACCGGCAGTATGCAAGGGCAAACGACGCAAAGAGGCGGCAGTGAAAGCGGCGGTGATATAAACTCTATTACAGCAGAAGATGATTTCGATTTTTGGAAAAATGTCCAAGAGGAGCTCTATCAAATCGTAAATAGACCAGGTGACGAGTATAAAGCTCCCAAACCGGTGGTCAACCGTCAAGCTGGACTCGTAACTATTACCGGGACTCCCAAACAGATTCGACGAGTCGAAAACTATATCAAGAAAATAGAGGGCCGCCTTCACAAAGAAGTGCTCATTGATGTCTCGATTTTAGCCGTCTTACTCAATGATAATGTAACGACCGGGATAGATTGGAGCGAATTTGGTGCCACTCTCAACGGAGGGGCCGGTATCAATAGAGTCGGAAGCGGACGCTCTTTTAGCGACCTTCATATAGCGAATAGCGTCAGCACTCTTATAGACACATCTATTTCTATGACCGGTATTATCAATTTTCTTAAAAAAGAAGGCAACGTAGTCACACTCTCCAATCCAAAAATTTTGACACTCAACAACCAACCCGCTATCATCTCTATCGGTGACAATATCAACTTCAACGTTCCTACATCGATTACAATTAGTTCCCAAGGAGACCTGGGCGAAAAGTCCTATACCCCCTCTTCTATTTTCGTGGGTATTTTGCTTAACATCACACCTGAAATCACGGATAACGGTGACGTGATACTGCGTATCAATCCCTCCATCTCTGAGCTACGCAATCCGGAAGACCTCTATTATGACAAGACTAAACAGACGTTCCGTGAAATTGCCCCCGATACCAAGGAGAAAAAGATCTCTACAGTCGTCAAAGTCAAAGACGGCAGTACACTTATTTTGGGCGGTCTGATTTCCAATACCAAGAACTTTACTATCAACGGCGTTCCCGTCCTTAAAGACGTACCGGTTTTTGGCAATCTCTTTAGAAGCAACCGTAAAGAGAATCAGCGCTTTGAGCTGGTATTTGTGTTAAGAACCAAAATCGTGGGAGACAACGAAGAGAATCTCGGCCTCAAAGATTTGGGATTCGAAAAATTGGACTATGAGCGATAGTCTTTTCGCACAAGCACGTGACTCCTTTGTGGAGTCCAACTCTCCTGCAGACTTCGTAGAACTCGAATCAAACATCATACATTTAGAGACGTTAGAAGAATTACGTCAAAAACCTTTCAAACTCGTGTTGCTCTATGGGCCTCCCGGCGTAGGGAAAACGATGCTCGTAAAGCGATTCGCGACGCAGCATGATGGAGTGCTATTGTACGAGAGGCCCTTTACTTCGGTGGATGAACTGCATAACCGTCTCGGTACCGATATATTTGGAGACGATGCGGATCTATTTACAAACCTCGAAGCGCTCCACCCCTCACGGAGTAAATTGGTGATATTAGATGAATCACAAATGTATGGTGAAGAGATGTTTGAAGCCATCAGAATTTTGGCAGATACGAAGAAAATCAAATTCATTTTAGCTATGCACAATACCAAAGAGGAGTATCTTGTAGCACAGGAGCATTTCAAAACCCGAATCTATAAAACTATTGCTATGGACGTCCCCGATTTGCCTGAATTCCATATTTATTTACAAAAAAAGCTGCTGCGTAACAATCTCTTAGAAAGTGCGAAAGCAATAGATTTGAAGGTGGCAAAATTTGTGTACAAATATACGGGTGGAAATTTTCGTAAAAGCGATCTATTTATGTATACACTCTTTGATGTTTTAAATTACTTTTACCGTAAGCGAGGACTCAATCCCTATAAAATCGAATCGAAGTATCTCGAAATGACTGCTATCTATTTAGGATATATCGATGCATGAGTATGAGATATTAGAGCAGACGTGGCGTAAGTATCGAACGAAAAAGAACATAAAGATAGCAATATTTGCAGCTATCCTCCTCTTTGGAGGCGTAGGTATCGGGTATTTTTGGAACACGACTAAGAAACAAGAAATCAAAGCAAAAATAACAAAAACAGATAGGCAAAAAGAGCATAATACTTCCAAGAGCACGGTGAACAATCTTTTGCTCCCCGATCTCAGTTTTGAAAAGAGAGCCGAACGTTATGCCCAAGCCGTGCACAAAAGAGATGCGAAACGCATCGTGCAACAAGAAAACTCAAAACCCCGGGAGGCGAATCGATCTCAAAAGCTCTCGCAACTACATGAAGTACCCATGTCTTCCGGTGGTTCAAAACTGCTCAAGGCCGTTTCTCAGGACAAACTCGATCTATCCAAACTCCAAAAGCAGTTTGCGAAAACCAACGATATCGGCATAGCTCTCATCATCGCTAAAGAGTACTACAAACTCGGCAACTATCAAGAAGCAAGCAGGTGGGCGCTCAAAGCAAACAATATAGACAAAAACAATGAAGAGTCCTGGGTCGTTTTTGCTAAAAGCGCATACAAAATGGGTAAAAAAGGTATTGCTATGAACGCTTTGAAAATTTACTATAAAAAATCGCATTCCCAAAGAGCATTAAAACTTTTGCGTCAAATGATACAAGGGCAATTTCGATGAGACTTTTCGTCATTTATTTCATGATTGTTTTTTCCTTGCAGGCTGCTACATTACAAGACCTTGTACGGCACTATAAGAGTGGCGATTTCGCCTATGTATGCCGCATGGGGTACAAGATGTTCGATCGCCTCAAACGTTCCGAAGCTATGGTGAGTATGTATGCGTATGCATGCTTGAAAGATGACAAAATCGACAGACTCGCCGTACCTATTCTTATCCTAGGCAAAACAGCTGCCGGGCGTAAGAATAGAGCATATTTTTCACTTATCCTTGCACAAAAAAATATTCTCATGGCATCTTTGTGCGACGGAGTGCCTTTGAGTGGTTTGCAGGTGCCCGATACGGATCATATCATTTCCAAAATTTTCAATCTTTACTATCAAAAAAAATTGAAAAAGGTCGATAACAAATATACATATACATCACCTGATAATCAGGTACGCTATACGGTAGAGGTGCAAAAAAAAGGAAGATGCTCACTGGTGATAAAAGAGTATGACCATGGTACAACGAATGAGCACAGATACAGGTGAAAGAATGGATAATAGACTTTTTCAGCTTCTTCTCGAAGAGCTTGCTAAAAAAGGGGTAGATACCCAGCAGATACACAACAATCTCACCAATATCAAAAAGGCTCTGTATTTTCTAGAAAATCGTCACTATTTCACCCAAAGCGAACTGATCGATTTTATTGCAAAGCGCTTGCGTGAAGGCAAAATTACCGTAGACGACCTGGAGGATTTGCCGAGCGACTATCTCGAAAAGGTGCTCAAAGCATATGCCAAGATTCTCAATATCGATTATGTAGATCTCGATTCGGTAGATATCGATCTCAAACTTGCTTCGAAAGTGCCTCTTAACAATCTCAAGCGATACCACATCTTGCCTCTCAAAGAGAGCGATATCAACATCACCGTGGCCGTAGCCGATCCTATCGATATCGAAGCGCAGGAAATGGCGCAGCGCCTCTTTCCTAAAAAACCCGTCAAATTCGCTCTTGCATCCAAGCAGCAAATAGTTAACTACCTCAATAAACTCGAGCTGAATGAAAATATCAAAGAGTATATCCAAGAGATAAGGCGAGACCTTACCGAAGGTGCAGGCGGTAAAGAGGATGTAGAGGAGTCGAGTGCGATACTGCGCCTCATCGATGCAATCCTCAAGACCGCCATACTCTCGCGTGCCAGTGACATTCACATAGAACCTACCGAAAACACCTGTGTGGTGCGTGCTCGCGTGGATGGGATTCTTACCGAAAAGTTCATCTTCGATAAAGATATCTATCCCCCACTCTCTTCTCGCCTCAAACTCATGTCCAACCTCGATATAGCTGAACGTCGCAAGCCGCAAGACGGTCGCTTTTCGCATACGGTACTCGGTAAAGAGTACGATTTTCGTATCTCCACGCTGCCTATCGTCAACGGCGAATCGATCGTTATGAGGATTTTGGACAAAACCAAAGCGATGATACCCCTCGAAGATGCGGGTATGAGCAAGTACAACTACGATATTTTCACCAAATCCCTCAAAACGCCCTACGGTATCATCCTGGTTACGGGACCTACGGGAAGCGGTAAGTCCACCACGCTTTACGGTGCCCTCAATATGCTACGCAGCGTGGAAAAAAAGATTATCACGGTAGAAGACCCGGTAGAATATCAAATAAACCTGGTGCAGCAGTGTCAAGTCAATCCTAAAATAGGTTTCACATTCGCTTCTGCATTGCGCTCAATTTTGCGCCAAGACCCCGATATCGTGATGATCGGTGAGATACGTGACGAAGAGACGCTTCGCATCGCCATCCAAGCAGCCCTAACAGGCCACCTGGTGCTCTCCACGCTCCATACCAACGACGCCATCAGCGCTATAAACAGAATGATCGATATGGGTATAGAGCCCTATCTTGTCAGCGGCGCAATCATCGCTATCGAAGCACAGCGTCTGGTCAGAAAAATCTGTCCCCATTGTAAGATAGAAACGGAGCTCGACCCCGCAGTGTATGAGGAGATAAAAGAGTATTTGCCGCAAAACTATCGTTTCTTCAAAGGTAAAGGGTGCAAACATTGTGACTTTAGCGGCTACAGCGGCCGTGAAATGATTAGCGAGGTTTTCAAAGTGGATGACGAGATATCGCGTATGATTGCCAAAGAGGAGAGCAAAGAAAAAATCTATCGAGCCGCTTTGCAAAAAGGGTTTAAATCGATGCTCGTCGATGGAATCAATAAAGCTATAGAGGGCTCCACCACCATCGATGAAGTTCTCAGAGTGACGAGGTTGTAATGCGATACTACAATGTACAGGTTTTGGCGAAGGGAAAAAAGCAAACCCTTCTTATTAGTTCCGAAAACAAAAGGGAGGCCCTGGAAAAGGCCAAACTCAAAAGCAGTGGCATCGTAGTGCGCATCGAGGAGACTTCGATGCCCGTGGAGGAGAAGTTCAAAGCTCTTAAAAACGAGCTGCTCTCTTATAAAAAGAGTAAAATCAAACGACAACATCTTATCGCAACTATTCGCCAACTAGCCGTTATGGCCAATGCCGGTATTCCTATTCACGATGCACTGACCGAGATAGCCAACTCCACGCAAAATGCACAGCTCAAAGCACTGCTAGAAGACGTAGCGGAAAATATCAATGCAGGTATCAGTCTTTCTCAAGCGATGGAGAAATACAAAGACCAAGTGGGTACGCTCACTATCACCATGCTCAAACTGGGTGAGCAAACAGGTGACATGGCATACGCCTTGTTCACTCTTGCCGGAATCCTTGAGCAGATAGACGAAAACGTACGCAAATTCAAAAAGGCGATTCGCTATCCCCTTATCACTATGACGGCGATGGCTATCGCCTTTACAATACTGATTAGCTATGTAGTGCCCAAATTCAAGTCGATTTTCGACAAATTCCATGCAGAATTGCCACTCCCTACGCGCATCCTTTTGGGGCTGGAGCATCTTTTCAATACCTACGGCCTCTATGTCCTCGCCGGGTTGGTCATAGTTATATTCCTCACCATTTTTAGCTACAAGACCAATCCCGATTTCAAGCGCAAACTCGATACGCTCTTTTTAAAACTCTACCTTCTCAAAGATATCATCTACTACTCTCAGCTCAATCGTTTCATGCTCATCTTTTCTGAGTTGGTCAAGGCAGGGATTCCGGTAGTAGATGCACTGGACAACTCCATCTCCATGATAGACAACACGTACATCAAAGAGAAGCTCGAAATCGTCAAAAACATGGTGGAAAAGGGTTCTTCCATCGGAGATGCCTTTGAGCAGACGGGGCTTTTTGAAAATATGATAATCCAGATGATTACGGCCGGTGAAGCGAGTGGACAGCTTGATGCGATGCTAGCTAAAATTACAGAATACTACGGTATGAAATTTGACTATATACTTGACAATCTCTCTAGCTACATAGAGCCTATTATGCTGGCTATCATTGCGGCTATGGTACTCTTGCTGGCACTCGGTATATTCTTGCCGATGTGGGATATGGCAAAAGTGGTGGGCGGTCAGCACTAATCCACCAGCCCCGCCTCGCGCAAGAATCGTGAGGGCAGGAACTCCTGCTTTTTGATGCGGTCATATTTGGCGTAGCTCAGATACAAAATCTCCTTCGCACGTGTCACAGCCACGTAAAAGAGCCTTCTTTCTTCTTCTATCGAGCCTCCCTTTGAAGCGAGTTTGAGATTGGGAAAGCGCCCTTCCATCAAATCCACTACATAGACTTCGCGAAACTCCAAGCCTTTGCTGGCATGGACCGTAAGCAGATTCACCCCCTCCCCTTGTGCCATCTCGCTGCTTCCTAGCACCATGGCGTTATAGAAACGGTAGACATCTTCATAGCCACGTGCCAAATGCTCTACCAGTGCTACGCGCCGTTTGATGCGCTCCATCGCTTCATGAAAAAGTGCGGAATCTATACTTCCATCCTTACGTTTGGCTCTATTGGTAGCGAGCGTCTCTATAATATTATTGTATATAAATGAATCTTTGATAGCTGCTACGTAGCTTTCCGGCCGTTTGATGCGGTGTCTAAAAAGCATGGCGAGGTCTTCGAGATAGCGTGCACCTTCTAGCGAGAGCTTGGGATGGACTAAGAT
>WGBB01000094.1 GCA_015494505.1 Nitratiruptor sp.
CTTCGATGGCGCTTTGGACCCAGCGTTCGGCTCTTTTGGCCGCATCTTCGTTGATGAGTGGCCCCATAAAGGTATCTGGCTGATAGGGATCACCCACTTTGAGCTTCTTGGTATCTTCGGCCAGTGCCTGGGCAAACTCCTCATAGACTGCCTCGTGCACATAGATGCGCTGCAAACTGATGCAGACCTGTCCGCTATTGACAAAGGCCCCCACGGCGCAACGACTTGCCGCTTCGCCGATATTAGCATCCTTGTCTATATACGTTGCGGCATTGCCGCCAAGCTCAAGGCTCACCTTTTTAATGCCGGCATTTTGCATGATGATTTTGCCCACAGGCACGCTGCCCGTGAAGCTGATTTTGCGCGGGATATCGCTAGTAACCAGCGCACTCCCCACCTCCGCATCGCCGTAGACGACGCTCAGCATATCGGGCAGAGCGTGCTCGCTTTCGATAAAGAGTTTGGCCAGCATGTATCCCGTGTAGGGGGCTTCGGGAGTGGGCTTGTAGACCACGCTGTTGCCGGCCACGAGAGCGGGAGCCAGTTTGTGTGCTGAGAGATTGAGGGGGAAGTTAAAGGGCGTGATCGCCACCACCACTCCCACAGGTACACGCTTGTAAAAGCTCATGGTCTTGCGTCCGCTGGGTGTAGCATCGGTGTTGATGGTCTCACCCGTGAGGCTAGCCGCATAATCGGCGCTCAGTTCGATAGTCTCGATAGCGCGCTGCACCTCCACGCGGCTAAAGGTGATGGGTTTGCCCACCTCTTTGGTAATAGCAAGCGCAAACTCCTCTTTTTGCTCTTTGAGCTTGGCCGCCACATCCCGCAGCCAGGCTATGCGTTGCGAAAGCGGCGCATGCTTGTTGCGCTCAAAGGCCTCTTTGGCAATTTGGAGCGCCTTTTTGGCATCTTCTGCGTCGCACACTGGATAGCGTGAAACTACTTTGTCATTATAGGGACTGCGAACTTCGCGCCACTCCTCTTTCGTCGCCGGTGTCGATCCGAAATAGATTTTCGCCTCTTGCATACCGCTCCCCTTCTTCACCATAAGATAACGTATTTGCGAAAAATACAACGCAAGCGAACACTTTGCAATTGCAACCTGTTTGAGCGAGATTTGTATTTTTCGCTTGCAACGAAATGTTACACGTTCTTTGCGTTATTGATTATATTTTAACTTAACCTATATTTTGATAGACTTAAAACCAATTTGAAAGAGCCAAAGGAAGCGATAGATGGAAAAAGCGAAATATATTTGGATGAACGGCAAATTCGTAGACTGGGACGATGCGAAGGTGCATGTCCTCACCCATACGCTACATTACGGCAACGGTGTCTTCGAAGGGACGCGTGCCTACAAAACCGATAAGGGGCTCGCGATCTTTCGTCTGCGCGACCATACCAAAAGGCTGCTCAACTCCGCCAAAATCACGGCGATAGATGTGCCTTACAACCTCGAAGAGCTTGAAAACGCACAAGTGGAGCTGCTGCGCAAAAACGATTTTGACGGGAACGTCTATATCCGTCCCCTTGTCTATCTGGGCTATGGCGTCATGGGTCTGTATCATGTCAACGCTCCTGTGGAGGTGGCGATAGCGGCCTGGAAATGGGGAGCGTACTTGGGCGAAGAGGGACTTGAGAAGGGTATTCGTGTCAAAGTGAGCTCTTTTGCCAGAAACAGCGTCAAATCCACCATGGGCAAAGCCAAAGCAGTGGCCAACTACCTCAACTCCCAGATGGCCAAATATGAAGCTCTTAAAGCGGGCTATGAAGAGGCGCTGCTGCTCGATGAAGAGGGTTTCGTGGCCGAAGGGAGCGGCGAGTGCCTCTTTATCGTGCGCGACGGCGTGCTCATCAGCCCGCCCAACGACAACAGCCTCGAGTCTATCACCCAAGATACGATTTTGCGCATCGCACGCGACAAGAACATCCCTATCCAGCGCCGCCGCGTCACACGTGACGAAGTCTATATCGCAGACGAGGCCTTCTTTACCGGCACTGCCGCAGAGGTCACGCCCATTCGCGAGCTTGACGGCCGCATCATCGGTAACGGCAAGCGTGGAGAGATGACCAGAATGCTCCAAGAGGCCTACTTCGATATCGTCTATGGACGCGACCCAAATTATGAGCACATGCTCACCTATATCTAAGGAGAAAACATGCCGGCAGATTTGAACGATTATTTCAAGAATAAGCTCGACGAAGATAAAAACGAGCCGCCGAATTTTTTGAAAGAGTTTAGCAAAAAAGCGACGATACTCTACGTCATCGCAGCCATCGTGGTACTGCTCATCATCGCCAAGCCTTATGCCATCATCGAATCCGGTGAGGTGGGTATCAAAGTCACTGCCGGGAAGTTCGACCCCATCCCTCTGGGGCCCGGTATCCACTTTTTCATCCCCGGTATCCAAAAGATCATCAAAGTCGATACCAAAGTGCGCATCATCAACTACAAAAGCGAACGTGACACGACTTTTGGGAACATCAATGAAGGTATCATCGAAAAACCGGCCATCAGCGTCCTCGATGCCAGAGGATTGCCCGTAAGTATCGATCTGACGGTCCAGTATCGTCTCAATCCCGCCAACGCACCCCAGACCATCGCCACCTGGGGGCTCAGCTGGGAAGAGAAGCTCATCAATGCCGTGGTGCGTGAAGTGGTGCGCAACGTCATCGGACGCTACAAAGCCGAAGAGCTCCCCGTCAAGCGCAACGAAATCGCAGCACTCATCGAGCAAGAGATTCGCAAAAAAATCGAAAGTTTCAAAAATAAACCTGTCTTCCTCGAATCGGTGCAGCTGCGTGAAATCAATCTGCCTCCCAAAATCAAAGAGCAGATCGAGCGCGTCCAGATCGCCAAACAAGAGGCCGAGCGCGTGAAGTAC
>WGBB01000095.1 GCA_015494505.1 Nitratiruptor sp.
AACGAAATCACCACGACCACGACTTTTGGACCAAGCGCTGGGCTCATGCCAAAGAGCCTCGACGAAGCTATGCGTTTTTGCGAGATGCTCGCTTCAAGCGACGTAATCCCCAAACAATATAAAGGCAAACCAGGCGACATCCTCGTGGCCATCGAGTGGGGCATGGAAGTGGGACTCAAGCCGATGCAAGCACTCAACAATATTGCGGTCATCAACGGTCGTCCGTCTATCTGGGGCGACGCGGCGCTTGCTCTCGTAAAAGCGAGCGGGCTTCTCGAATACATAGACGAATCTTTTAATAGAGATACAGCTATCTGCCGCGTCAAGCGCAAGGGCGAGCCCGAAGTGGTGCGCACTTTCAGCATGGAAGACGCCAAGCAGGCGGGACTTCTCAATAAGCCAGGTGTATGGCAGCAATACCCAAGACGCATGCTTCAGATGCGAGCAAGGGCATGGGCGTTAAGAGATGTGTTCCCTGATGTGCTGAGCGGTATAGCCATTGCTGAGGAGGCGCAAGATGTTGTAATAAGCGAGGCTTCACCAAGCTCAACACCTATCAAGGGGGAGTTAGCAAACAATGTAGAGGTAGAAATAGTAAAAAAAGATGAGCCTTTGCACAAAGTGGTAGGCAATATGCTCTTAGAGCACGTAAGCGGCGACACCAAAAGAGCCAAAGAGTTCGTGATCCGAGCCCTCGATTGGCCTGCTGATACGGAGCTCAAAGGCAAATGGATGCAAAAACTCAGCGAAGAGGAACTCGAGATCGTCAAAGCGGCTATCGAAAAAGAGCAAAGCCATCCGAAGCAGATGGCGATGGAGGTATAAATGAAAAACGCACTTCTTTCGGCGTTCCTTGCGCCATTTGCATTTGATACGAACATCATAGACGAGCCGATGACGCAACAAAAGCAAAGCAGGCTCGCCAGAAAGATCACAAAGCGCACAAGAGGCAGGCGAGACAGAAGCCAAAAAATTCGTGCGAATAGAAGGAAAGCTTTGCGAAAGCGAGGAAGAAAATGATTAAAAAGTACGATGACAACTACATAGACATAAGCAAAGTTAGTGCAGTAACAAAGATAAGAATCATTCCGCTCGATGGTAATAACTGGTGTGTATTTGAAGTATATATAGATGGGAAAAAGATTGAATTTGAGGACTCAGATTACCAAAGGCTGGTTTCTTTAAGGGATCGCATTTTAAAAGATTGGATGGAGGTATAGATGACTACCTTCGACACAATCCTCTCCAAAACCCTCGCCCACGAGGGGACCTACTCGAATCGCAAAAACGATCGAGGCGGTGAAACCTACAAAGGTATCTCCAGACGCTACCATCCCAAATGGCCCGGCTGGAAAATCATAGATGACGCCAAACATCGCATCGGCGGCATCGATGCGCTCAAAAAAGGCGACGTGACTCCCGTGCTGGGAGCCGAAGCGCAAGAGGAGCTGGAGAGAGCGGTGCGTAGCTTTTACAAAGAGAAGTTTTGGCGCCGTATCAAAGGCGATGCGCTCACAATGATGGATGACGATATTGCCTTTCAAGTCTTTGACGCGACGGTCAATCCGACGGATAGAACGAGCGGAGCGAAGATGCTCCAAGAGGCGCTCAATCAGCTCGGCTACAAGATCGCGATCGACGGCGTGATAGGTCCCGTAACGCTCCACACGCTCTCCTACGCTCTCGACGAGTGGGGTAGGGAAAACGTGCGGGAGATGTTTCGCAAAATCAGGGCGCTGCACTATGCGAGAGAAGTCAAACACAACCCGCATCAGGCTCTCTTCATAGAGGGCTGGATCAAGAGGGCGTTGGGGTTGGCTTGAATGGAACAAGGAGGTTGGCAATGGTTTTAAATCGAAATGAGCTAAAAGGGTGCAAAAAAGAAGTTTTAGGACTTTTGCAAAGAAAACAAATGGGAATTGTCTATGAGCCAGATAGCAATGTCATATTTGTGGATGACTCCTTAGTTACATTATTGGAAACAATAGATTTGTGCACTTGCAAAAATTGTAAATATACAGAACGAGCGGCAAATGGAGATGAGTTTGATTGCTCAGTCTTAATGGTTCACACGAGAGAGCAAGCATACGATCTAGTCGATTGCGGCTTCGGTTGTAATAGATTTGAGCCAAAGGAACCCTAATTCTTAGCATCTTTGTGATGCCTAATAGCACCAAATTTCACTCCCTTACTTTTTGATGGGAGATATCGCATAGTAGAAACAATCGAAAAGGAATCCGATGACCAGAGGCGAGGAATGGCTCAGGCGCAGACTGAAGACGCTTGCCGCTCTCGAAAAAGGGAAGATCAAAGCGGATCTGAGCGAGCTGGACTTTACGGCGAACTTGCCGAAACCACTGCCTCGCGAGGAGGCGCTGCGCTACTACAACCGCAAACTCTATGCATACTGGCGCAAACGAGGCTACTTCAAAAAGGAGCGCCTGCGCGTGCCTTTGCAGTGGATCAAATACTGGATAGAGCGGGCGTATGAGCAGGGAGTGCGAGATGGAAAGGAAGAGAGATGAGAGATAAATTTGTATTCAAGAGGGAATGGGCTGAAGAGATAGAAAAATTGCCTGATAAAGATTTTTCGGAGGCTATGACTGCTATTTGCAGCTACTTCTTCGAAGATAAGAAATTAGAGCCAAAATCACAACGAGTCAAGCAGATAGTTGAAAAAATATACCCCGAGCTTGATAAGCAAAAGGGGGCAAGATGAACACGAAAGATAGTTTCATATTGTATTCTTCGATGCTTCAATCTACAAAAAAGCTTTCTCTTGAGCAAAAAGGTCTTCTTTTTGAAATGATTATCCACTATCACACAACGGGCGAAGTTTTGGAAGTGGATGATCTTGCGGTGGATATCTATTTTGATCTTATCAAAAATCAAATGGATAGAGACAAACAAAAATATGAAGACAAGACGGAAAAGCGTAGAGAGGCAGGTAAAAAGGGCGGTAGGCCTAAAAAAAGCGAAGAAGATGTAGAAAACCAAACAGAAGCAAAAAAAGCAAATGGTTTTGATGAAAAAGCAAAAAAAGCAAATGGTTTTTTGGAAAAGCTTAATGATAATGAGAATGTAAATGATAATGAGAATGTAAATGAGAATGAGAAAGAGAAAGGGGGAGAGTGTGAGAGGGGGGAAAAGTCGCAATCAAATCTTGCGACACGCGACAATTTTTCTCGAAACAAAGACTCGCCATATCTCGAAGACGCAAAAGAGGTGGCCGAGTATCTGGCAGAGCGTATCAAGCGATTCAACCCAAAAGCCAAGCCGAAGCCAAAAGGCTGGATAAGGGATATCGACCTTGCCATGCGCATAGACGGACGGAGCAAAGAGGAGCTGCTTCGGTGCATCGACTGGATCTACGAGACACAAGAGGGGAGCTTTTGGATTCCGAACATTCTCTCAGGTAAAAAGCTGCGGGAAAAATTCGACACGATGCAGCTACAGGCACAAAGAAGCGGACGTAAAAAGCCTTTGGCCGTACTCAACGAACTACACGAAGAAGGATGGATGTGATGCTACGAGATCAGGACAAGAAAGAATTTGCGGCGACGATCATAGCCCTCGGCAAAAGTTTTGGCGTGGACGTGGACAAAGAGCTCATCAAGCTCTACTGGATGGTGCTGCAAGATGAGTTTGAGACGATTGAGGACTTCAAGCAAGCGGCATCGAAACTGCTCAAAACTTGGCAATACAGCTACATGCCCAAACCGGCACACTTCATCGAAGCCGCGCAAGGCTCGGAAAACTACGAGCTCATCGCTACCAAGGCCTACGGCAAGGCCAAAGAAGCGGCAATCAGCTACGGCGTATATCACAACCTTGAGTTTGACGATCCGTTCATTGCCGAGACAATCCTCACACTCTTTGGCAGCTGGAAGGAGTTTCACGACCACGTGGCCTATCGAGATAGCGACGATACGTGGGTGAAAAGAGACTTCATCCGCATCTACAAGGCTATTGCGAAAAACGGCCAAACGTCAGGCAAAAAGCTGATCGGCTATTTGCAAGAGGAGTTCACGAGCCCGATCCAAATCTTTTGCGACTACGAGCCGCCAAAAACGAA
>WGBB01000096.1 GCA_015494505.1 Nitratiruptor sp.
ACTTCGAGATCTGGCATCTTCTCACCAGTCCCTATAAAGCGCAGTGGTACGTGGATCTGGTGCGCCAAACTCAACGCCACGCCGCCTTTGCTATCACCATCGTACTTGGTAAGAATCACCCCCGTAATACCGATATCTTCATTGAATTTCGCCGCACTTCTGACAGCGTCTTGTCCTGTGAGCGAGTCCGCTACGTAAAAGACTTCATCAGGATTCGCCGCCTCTTTAACTCTCTTTAGCTCTTCCATGAGCGCCTCATCGATAGCCAAACGCCCAGCAGTATCGATAATTACCACATCGTAGAGTTTCTCTTTGGCTAAAGAGAGAGCCTCGTTGACGATAGCTACCGGATCTTTTTCATCCTCTTTGCCAAAAAAGTCCACATCAATTTGCTCGGCAATTTGGCGAAGCTGCTCCACCGCGGCAAGTCTTTGCAAATCGGCAGCCACCAAAAGCACCTTCTTGCCTCGAAGCTTCAAATAGTTAGCGAGTTTGCCGGCAGTCGTGGTCTTACCGCTTCCCTGTAGTCCCGTCATCAGTACCACTGTGGGTGGATGCGGGGCATAGACAAAGCCCTGCTTGCCAGGGGCTGTAAGGATTTGGGTGAGATTTTTTTGAAGTGCTTCTAAAAAGCTATCTCTACCGATACCTTTGGCTTTGGTATCCGCTTCGACACGCTGCAAGAGCTCTTTGACAACTTTATGATGCACATCGGCTTTGAGCAGACTCTTTTTGAGCTCGGTCAACGCCTTTTTGAGAGCTTTCTCGTCATCTTTGAAACGGATCTTTTTTAACGCACTGCTAAAAGAGTTTGAAAGCGCTTCAAACAAATCTCACCCCTTACTATTTTTGAGTTTGCAATTTTACTTAAAAAATCATTAATTTTAGCTAAATTTAATATTTTCACTCTATCGCAAAATCTTCTGGCTCAGGAGCCTCGAAACTATATCCCAAAAGCTCGATTTTTTTGGCATGCAGCATAAGCCTCCTCCACTCCCTGCCCCCATACAATCTATCGCCCAAAATGGGATGCTCGGTTCTTGCCAAATGCAAGCGAATTTGATGCGTGCGCCCCGTTTTGATGATCGCTTTCACTTTTGTCTTCTTGCCATGAATTTCCAAAGGCTCTATATAGGTGTGGGCTGGTTTTCCTTTGGATTTACTGAGCCTCGACTTCGCCACGCCCCCTTTTTTGATGGTGAGGATTGGATAATCCACCTCATAGCTTTGCGCCACTATGCCATCCACCCAGGCCACATACTCTTTGTAGACTCGCTGCGCCCTAAACTCCTCAATCGCTTTTTGCTTGAACTCTTTGTTTTTCGCCAAAAGCAGTACCCCACTCGTCTCTTTATCTAAGCGATGAATAAGCTCATATTCACCTGCTAACTCATCGCTGACTACAAATGGCGGCTTGTTAATGGCTACAATATTTTCATCCTCATATATCACTTGCGGCTTTTGTAGCTTCTTGACGTTGAACTTGGTGCCAACAGGCAGCTCACCCCTTGCGATCATCACTTTGCGGTTCCCCACATACACCAAGCCCCTGTCGATAAGCTCTTTGGCTTTTTTGTTGGAGATATCTAACTGCTGTGCCAAAAGTTTATAAGCTTTCTCTCTCAAGCACTTCCTTTACATTTTTTCGCAATTATACCTTAAATCTATTTAAGTTTCTTGCATGCTGGCTATGAAGTGCTCAACAAGCTCGTTGCGAGGGATTTTGATGCGCTTTTGCTTGCTCGTCTCTCCACTGACAAACTCGATATCGCTCTTTGCTACTCTAAAAGTTTTTGAGAGGAATTTAATGAGCTCTTTGTTGGCGGCACCTTCGACTGCCGGGGCTTTGATGTTGATTTTGAGAGCATTACCCAAGATACCTGCTATTTTGTTTTTACTGGAATTTGGCTGAGCTTTGATTGTAAAAATGACGAAATCATCCTTTGACTCATACCACATCTTTGATAGCTCCTATCACTTTGTCAGCATCAAAGGTAGTTACAATTTTTGTGGGTTGCCAGCTCTTTTGTTGCAAAACCTCCTGCAGCTTGGCGGCATCTACGATTTGGATCCCCTCTACGGCTGCGTAGGTTTCTTTTTGATTAAAGATATGCTTTCCACTGACTATTGGCACGCCAAAGAATGC
>WGBB01000097.1 GCA_015494505.1 Nitratiruptor sp.
ATCGGCCCTGTGGTGGATGTGGAGCTCATCGAGGAGATAGACCCTCGCTATGAAGAGTATTTCCTCATCGGCGGTGCCAACAACCTCTTAGTTTCTCCCACACCGCCGCCCCTTGCAATGCTTGGCAAAAGCTTCGACTACATCCGTATCGAAGGCGACGAGCTCGTCATCGGAGCGCGCACCGCCACGGGTAGAGTGGTAAGCTTCGCAAAGCGCCACGATATCGCAGGCTTCGAGTTTTTATCTAAACTTCCCGGTACCATCGGTGGTGCAGTGAAGATGAACGCAGGCGTCAAAGAGTATGAGATAAAAGATGTGCTTTTATGGGTGCGTACCCATGAGGGCAAAATTCCCGCTAGCGAGCTAGGGCTGGCGTATCGCGCGAGCAACATCGATGCAATCATCTATGAAGCAGGCTTCAAACTCCAAAAGGGCTTCGATAACAATCTTTTACAAAAGCTCCTCGCTCTTCGCACCAACCAGCCCAAAGCCCCCAGCGCCGGCAGCATCTTCAAAAACCCTCCGGGTGATTTTGCAGGACGGCTCATCGAAGCCGTGGGCCTCAAAGGCAAACGCGTAGGCAATATGGCCATCAGCGATATGCACGCAAATTTTCTCATTAATCTCGGTGGCGGTACCTTCGATGAAGCGATGGCACTTATCAATGAAGCTAAAAGAAGAGTTTTTGAAGAGTTTGGAATCGAACTGAGAGAGGAAGTGATTATTCTATAGGGAGTCCCCTCCCCCTATAGAGCAGCGGGGCGAAGCCCCGGCTATTAAGCTGCTGCCGCTTTTTTCGCTGCTTCGAGAGCCTCTTCGTAGTTTGGCTCTTCAGTGATTTCAGGAACAAGTTGTTTATAAACGACGTTGCCGTTTTTGTCGATGATGAAGATAGCGCGTGCGAGGATACCTTTGAGAGGTCCTTCAGCGATAACGACGCCATATTTTTCGCCGAAATCTCTATTTCTATAGTCGCTTGCAACAGTCAGGTTTTCTACACCTTCAGTAGAGCAGAATCTCTTGCTCGCAAAAGGAAGGTCCATAGAGACGACAGTCACGTCCACGCCTTCGATTTTGCTCGCTTCTTCGTTGAACTTACGTGTTTCGGTAGCACAAACAGGAGTGTCAAGTGAAGGCACGACTACGATCATTTGTACTTTATCTTGCGCGCCGCCTACTTTTTTCTCAGCCAAATCGGTCGTAACGACAGTTGCCTCAGGAGCTTTATCTCCTACATTTACTTCGTTTCCTTCGAGATTAACTGGGTTTCCTTTGAGTGTAACAGTTGCCATATGCAACCTCCTTTTTCTTTTTTGATTAAGCACCGCTGTGGTACTTGATGGTACAATTGTAACTAAATAGGATAAAATTACTCCTATTTATAAACTATTAATATTATTTATCAAGGTGTGGTTAAGAAGATGAAACTGCAGTGCGTAAAAAATTACCAAATCTCACTTAGACAAAACAGCTTCTCGGCAAGACTTTGAGCTCTTCCATCGCGATGAAATCGCCCCTCTTGTAGGCTTCTATCGCAGCGCGGCCTATCATCGCGGCGTTGTCGCTGCAAAACTCCAGCTTGGCAAAGGAGATGGGGATGCCGCGTTTGGCGCATTCACGTTCGAAGGCTCTTCGCAGCTCTTGATTGGCACTCGCTCCCCCTACGATGGCAAAATCTATCGGTTTATAAAGCTCACACGCCTTGCGCGTCTTTTGCAAAAGATGCGTAATAGCCGCTTTTTGAAAGGATGCGGCGATATCGGCCATATCTTTGCGACTGAGATTAGGCAGTTCTTCCAGGGCCAAGCGCACGGCGTTTTTGAGCCCCGAGTAGCTAAAAGCGAGTTTAGCGCTTTTAGCGAGTGGCACGGGAAAAGCGAAGCGCTCCGCATCGCCGCTTTTGGCGAGCTCCTCGATGATCGGACCGCCGGGATAGCCGAGTCCCATCATCTTGGCCACTTTATCGAAACTCTCGCCGAAACTATCATCGAGCGTGGTGGCGAGGACTTTAAGGTCGTTGTAGTCCTTCACATCCAAAATCATCGTATGGCCACCCGAGACCAAAAGCACCATCTTTGGCAGCACCGCCTCTTTTTCGATAAAGAGCGAGTAGATGTGCCCCACCAAGTGATTGACGCCGATGAGGGGTTTTTGGAGCGCTAAGTGCAGCGCCTTGGCCATCATCACCCCTTCCATCAGTGTCACAGACAGCCCCGGTTCGTTGGTGACGGCGATCGCTTTGATGTGAGGAAGATACTCTTTGGCTTCTTCTAAAATTTTTGGCAAAGCTTCGGCGTGGAGGCGGCTGGCAAGCTCGGGCACCACGCCGCCGTACTCGCTGTGGGCCAGCTCTTGAGAGATTTTTTTGTGAAACAGCAGCTTATAGTCCGCTATGCGTGTCACAGCGATAGAGCTATCGTCGCAGCTGCTTTCGATAGATAGGATCATAACGGCTCCGATGCTACACTTGGATCACGCTTGGCCCACTCTAAGACCCACGGCCAGGGACCGTATCCACTTTTATCGTTGATATGGCCTGCGTTTTCGAGGATGAGCATCTCACAATTAAGCTTTTCTTGCATCGCATGTGCCTCTTCGAGGCTGAGATACGGATCGTTGGTAGAAACCACCATCATCGCCTCTTTGGCAGCCAGAGTGGCAGGAAGCGTGGCGGGGAAGAAGGATTTGAGTAGATCTATATCGGTATGAAGTCCCGGCGGTGCCACCAGCAAAAGCCGCTCCACCTCCTCTATCTCTTCGGCGATACTCATCCATACCGTGCAGGCAAGAGAGTGGCAGATGACGGTGGTGGGATGAAAATCTTGCAGATATTTTTTGAACTGCGCCTGCCACTTCTTATTATTCGGATGGTGAGGGTGGTGGATGAGCGGGAAGCTCACAGTGCCGTAATCTTTGGCAAGCTCACTCGCCAGCCACGCCTGCCAGTGGGGAAAGTCGCTCCCTCCCCAGCCGTGCAAAAGTAAAAACCTATCCATCTTTTTTCTCCTCTCCATCTTCCACTTCGGCATCTATCGCCTCATCTTTCGACTCTTCTATCTCCTTAGGCAGCTCCTTCACATCTCCTTTGAGCACCCCTAAAAGGCGCTGCTCTTGCTCTGGAGTCAATTTACCCTCGGCGATGGTGTCGATGATTTTGTTGGCGATGGCGATTTTGGCTTCGTTTTCTTTGAGGCGAAAATATTTTTCTAGATTGTCATGATAAGCGATGAGTTTGTCTTTTCGTTTTTTATAAAAGTAAAGAATGATAAGC
>WGBB01000098.1 GCA_015494505.1 Nitratiruptor sp.
GTACCGTAAGCGGTCACGATATTTTGCGTACACTCGGCGAAAAAGCACTTATGTACTATATGGTAAGCGAAATTCAACAAGTCTATCGCCGCCAGGGTGTTACCATCGCCGATAAGCACATCGAGATTATTGTTTCGCAAATGCTTCGCCAGGTCAAAATCGTTGATAGCGGCGATACCAAGTTTATCCCGGGTGATCTGGTGAGCAAGAAAGAGTTCAGAAAAGAGAATGAGCGTATCATCCGATTGGGTGGACAGCCTGCGATCGCAGAGCCAGTGCTTGTGGGTATTACGCGTGCTGCCGTGAGCTCAGATTCGGTTATCAGTGCGGCATCTTTCCAAGATACCACGAAGGTACTCACGGAAGCTAGCATCAGTGCGAAGATCGACTATCTCGAAGATCTCAAAGAAAACGTCATCATCGGTCGTCTGATCCCTGTGGGGACGGGTCTTTATAAGAAAAAAGATATCGAACTTAAAGCAGCCGGCGAAGAGTGAGCCGGCTTAGAAAAAGTTTAAATTAAGCTGTTTGTAAAGTTTAGTTCACTATAATTAGCCACTAATTTTGGAAGAAAGGGAGAGAACAGTGCCTACTATCAACCAGTTGGTAAGAAAAGAGAGAAAAAAGGTGATCAAAAAGTCTAAATCACCTGCTCTTGTCAAATGTCCGCAACGACGCGGTGTTTGTACGAGAGTCTATACGACGACTCCGAAAAAACCGAACTCTGCGCTTCGTAAAGTCGCCAAAGTGCGCCTCACTTCAGGGTACGAAGTGATTAGTTACATCCCAGGTGAAGGGCATAACCTGCAAGAGCACTCTATCGTGCTTGTACGCGGCGGTAGGGTAAAAGACTTGCCGGGTGTGAAATATCACATCATCCGTGGTGCACTGGATACCGCAGGTGTGGCAAACAGAAAGAAATCCAGATCTAAATACGGAACGAAAAAACCAAAATCTTAATCGATTCATACGTGAGAAATTAAAGCGATTTAATCTCTCACCCATAGCCACAGGTGAGCTTATCGCCTGAGTAAATTTTTTTGAAGGAGCTAGACGTGAGAAGAAGAAGAGCCCCCGTACGTGAGGTGATGCCAGATCCGATTTACGGCAGCAAAGTCGTAACGAAGTTTATCAATAAACTGATGTGGGACGGAAAAAAGAGCGTAGCCCAAAAGATCTTTTATAGTGCACTCAAAATGATCGAAGAGAAAAATAAAGATCTCAAAGGTATCGACGTATTTAACGAAGCGATCGAAAACGTCAAGCCTTTGCTGGAAGTTAAAAGCCGCCGTGTAGGTGGTGCCACATACCAAGTACCGGTTGAAGTAAGGCCAGTTCGTCAACAATCTCTCGCAATCCGCTGGATCGTGGAAGCTGCACGCAACCGCAACGAGCGCACTATGGCTGAGCGCCTTGCCAACGAACTTTTGGATGCAGCCAACAAACGCGGTGCAGCCTACAAGAAAAAAGAAGATACATACAAAATGGCGGAAGCCAACAAAGCGTTCGCACACTACCGATGGTAAGCAAATCCGCCCGTCACAAAAACTCCCTGCCGCAAGAGGTTCTCTTTTGCGGCTATTCTTCGCTACAATTACACAAAATTTCTATCAATTGCATCAAAGGATAAGGTATGGCTAGAAAGACTCCCATAGAAAAAGTACGTAACATAGGTATCGCTGCGCATATCGACGCAGGGAAAACGACTACAACGGAGCGCATCCTCTACTACACCGGTATCAGCCACAAAATCGGTGAGGTGCATGAGGGTGCCGCGACGATGGACTGGATGGAGCAGGAAAAAGAGCGCGGTATTACTATTACATCCGCTGCGACTACCTGTTTTTGGCGTGACCACCAAATCAACATCATCGACACCCCGGGACACGTGGACTTCACCATCGAAGTGGAGCGCTCCATGCGTGTTCTCGATGGTGCGGTCGCAGTCTTTTGTGCCGTGGGCGGCGTACAGCCCCAGTCTGAAACGGTATGGCGCCAGGCCAACAAATATCACGTCCCCCGCATCGTCTTTGTGAACAAAATGGACCGTATCGGTGCGGACTTTTTCGAGGTAGAGCGCCAAATCCGCGATCGCCTCAAAGCCAATCCCGTGCCTATCCAGATTCCTATCGGTGCCGAGGATAACTTCCGCGGTGTCGTGGATCTCGTGGAGATGCGCGGAATCGTCTGGGACGACGAGACGATGGGTGCGAAGTACGAAGTGATCGAGATTCCGGAAGAACTGAGAGAAAAAGCCGAAGAGTATAGAGAAAAGCTCATCGAAGCCGTGGCCGAAACGGACGAGGAACTCCTCGAAAAATATCTGGGCGGCGAAGAGCTCACCGTCGAAGAGATCAAAAAGGGTATCAAAAAAGGCACACTCGATATGAGTATCACGCCGATGCTCTGCGGTAGTGCTTTTAAAAACAAAGGTGTGCAGACACTCCTCGATGCGGTCGTAGACTATCTGCCTGCGCCTACCGAAGTGGACTGGATCAAAGGTATCGATCCAAAAACAGGAGAAGAGGTCTCCGTCGAATCTACGGACAACGGACCGTTCGCGGCACTTGCGTTTAAGATCATGACTGACCCATTTGTAGGACAGCTCTCCTTCATCCGCGTCTATCGCGGACAGATTGCAAGCGGTAGCTACGTGCTCAACTCCACAAAAGGCAAAAAAGAGCGCGTAGGACGCCTTTTGAAAATGCATGCCAACAAACGCGAAGAGATCAAAGAGCTTCCTGCGGGTGAGATCGGTGCGGTGGTAGGTCTCAAGTATACCCTTACGGGGGATACGCTTTGCGATGAGAACCATCCTGTGATTCTAGAAAAGATGGAGTTCCCTGAGCCTGTTATCAGTGTCGCTGTGGAGCCAAAAACAAAAGCCGACCAGGAAAAAATGGCTACAGCCTTGGCGAAGCTTGCTGAAGAGGACCCAAGCTTCCGCGTCCACACAGACGAAGAGACAGGCCAGACTATTATCTCCGGTATGGGTGAGTTGCACCTCGAGATCATCGTGGATCGTATGAAACGTGAATTCAAAGTGGATGCAGAAGTGGGTCAACCGCAAGTCGCATACCGCGAAACTATCAAAACACCTGTCGAGCAAGAGTACAAATACGCCAAGCAAACCGGTGGTCGCGGTCAGTACGGACACGTCTTCATCAAGCTCGAGCCGCAAGAGCCCGGCAAAGGGTATGAGTTTGTGAACCAAATTACCGGTGGTGTGATTCCAAAAGAGTACATCCCTGCCGTAGATAAAGGTATCCAAGAAGCGATGCAAAACGGTGTCGTGGCGGGCTATCCTGTAGTAGACGTCAAAGCGACGCTCTATGACGGTAGCTACCACGAAGTGGACTCAAGCGAGATGGCCTTCAAGATCGCCGGTTCTATGGCTTTCAAAGAGGCGGCCAAAAAAGCGAATCCCGTGCTGCTCGAACCTATTATGAAAGTAGAAGTGGAAGTGCCTGAAGAGTACATGGGTGACGTCATCGGCGATATCAACCGCCGCCGTGGCCAGGTACAGAGCATGGAAGATCGCGGTGGAAACAAAATCGTAAACGCGATGGTTCCACTTGCCGAGATGTTCGGATACTCCACGGATCTTCGCTCTTTTACGCAAGGTCGCGGTACATACTCTATGGAGTTCGACCACTACGAAGAGGTACCGAGAAACGTCGCCGAAGAGATCATCAAAAAACGCAATGGCTAAGGTCATCCACACCGACGTTACCGACGAATCCAAAATCTACGAAACCCTCCGCAAGGAGGGTTTTTTCAATATCTTCACCTGGCACGACGCCAAAGATACCCGCTATCCCGTGCATACACATCCCCACTACGAAGTGCGCTGGGTGATAGAGGGAACGCTCGTCATTATCGAAGAGGGTAAAGAGATAGCGCTCCATCCAGGAGACAGACTCGAATCGCTTCCTAATACTCCACACGCTGCATATACGCCCTCAGGCGTCACCTACGTCTGCGCGTCCCGGTAGCTCAGCAGGATAGAGCATCGGATTCCTAATCCGAAGGTCGTGGGTTCGAATCCCGCCCGGGACACCAC
>WGBB01000099.1 GCA_015494505.1 Nitratiruptor sp.
AGACAGTGTAGGCGGGCTCGTTTCTTTTACCTCTGTAAGGTTCGGGAGTCAAATAGGGGGCGTCCGTTTCGATGAGTATGCGCTCAAGAGGAATTTCGGGGACTATCTGCACTAGCTTCTTGGCGTTTTTGAAAGTCACCACACCTCCGATACCATAGTAAAATCTCTCTTTAAGCCCCAAAAGAATGGGGCTGGCATTGTAACAGTGCAGCACCCCGCCGCGCCTTGGGGCACCGACACGCAATATTTCGTACGCATCGCCGCTGGCTTCGCGAATATGGACGATGAGAGGCTTGTCATACTCTTTTGCAAGGGCGATTTGGTCTTCGAAGACCTCTTTTTGCCGCCTTTTTGTCTCCTCTTTTTCTTTTTCGTCTTTTGGCAATCGATAGTAGTCAAGTCCACACTCCCCTACGGCCACGCACTTGGGATGCGTGATGTACTCTTCCAGGAACTTTCGGTCATATTTATTAATATCATATGGATGCACGCCCACGGCGAAGTAGATCTGAGGATACTTTTGGGCAAGCTCTACGGCTCTTGGCAAGTCATCCGGATCGGCTCCCGGAATGACAAAGCGCTCCACTCCGGCCTGCAGGGCCCTTTGGATCACCTCCTCCACATCCTCTTCGAACATCTTGTGATCGAGATGCGTATGGGTATCGACTATCAAGCACTCTCCTTGAGTAGTTTTTTTGCAAAATTCATAGCCTCCGGCGTAATCTTTTCACCGCTGATGATGCGTGCGATTTCAGCGACGCGTTCTTGAGGCTCCAGCTCGCGCACGCGGCTTTGACCCTCCTCTTTGGTGACCAAGAAGTGCTGGTCGGCCTGGGATGCTAGCTGCGCTTGGTGGCTGATGGCAAAAATTTGATAGCGACGAGAGAGTTTTTTGAGGATTTTTGCCACTGCCATCGACTCCTCGCCGCTGATGTTTGCGTCTATCTCATCGAGCACCAGCACGCCGCCTTCGCCTGCTTCGGTGCCGCGAGCCGCCATAAAAGCGAGGCGGAGTCTATTGTACTCGCCGGAACTTATTTTATGAAATTCCACACCCGCTAGCCGCACCTGCACAGCATCGATGCCGTGCATCGTCAGAGCCGTTTTTTCAAAGTGGATGGAAGCCTTCGGTAAACGCAGTGCCGCGAGATGTTCGTTGACTTCGTGTATAAGCCGCTGCGCCCCCTCTTTGCGTGCTTTGGAGATGGTCGCAGCCAGTTCAAAAGCACGTGTCTCGGTCTCTTGGAGCTCTTTTGCAAGCTGCTTTTTCTCAAATGCTATGTTTTCCAGCCTTGCAAGCTCCTCTTTTTTCTCTTCCAAGGCCGTGAGGGCATCCTCTATAGAGCCATATTTGCGCTTAAGCTGTGAGAGCTCTTCGATACGTCCCAGCACCTCTTCGATATCCACGAATTCCAGCTCTTCAAGGCGCGCTCTATGCGTCGCGAAGAGCTCTTGGAGCTCGCCAAGAGCGCTAGTAAAAAAGTCGCTCTCTTCTCCCAGAAGCTCCAGAGCTTCCAACACGGCTCCTTCGTACTCGAAAACCCCTTCTGCCCGCGCGAGAGCCTCTGCGATTTTCTCTTTTTTCGATAGCTCTCTTTTTATCTGCATCAGCTCCTCATACTCCCCCTCTTTAGGAGCGACACCCTCTATCTTTGCTATCTCGAACTCCAAAAACTCCTTGCGCTCGGCTACGGTGCGCTCTTTTTCTTCAATCTCTTCGAGCTCTTTTCGCAATCGCTGCAGCTTCGTAAAAACTTCGCGAAACTCTCCTAGCAGCTCTCGATGCTTATGAGAGAGCAAACTGTCGATTATGGCAAGCATATTCTCGCTTTTGAAAAAGTCTTGGTCTTTTTGGTGAAGGTATGCCACATAAGGAGCGAAAATCTCCTGCACGCTTCGTTTCGAGAGTGCTTGCATATTGAGAAAGTAGCGCACCTTCTCCTTTTTGACGGCGCGAAGCACATTGACCTCTTCGCTTTGCAAACCGTACTTTTCGAGGTCCAAATCGGCAGCGATAGCCACTTCACTGAGCGCCGCCTCCACGTTTTTGTGCCCAAAGAGCGCCAAAAGCGCGCCCAAAAGCACGCTTTTACCGGCACCGCTAGGGCCCGTAAATACCACAAGACCCGGACGAAACTCGAGGCTTGCTTCGCGAAATCCTATACACTCTTTGAGATAGAGTCGCTCTATCACTATTTTCCCCAGTTGAGTTTTTCACGCAAGACATCGAAGTAGTTGCGCTCTTTTCGGTGTATCAGCTTCGCGCCCACCTCCGCTTTTTTTATCATCACGATGTCGTTTGGGGTAAACTCGTACATATCCTGTCCGTCGATGATGATGAGCGCCGATTTGCTACGCGTCACCACCTTTATCTCAAAATCCGCCGGCAAAACGAGAGGGCGTTGCGTGAGGGAGTGGGGACAGATGGGCGTGAAGATAAAATCGTCCGTAAAGGGATAAACCACGGGACCTCCGGCCGAAAGGTTGTAGGCCGTCGAGCCTGTGGGCGTCGAGACGATAAGCCCGTCTCCGTAGTAGCTATTGAGAAGATTATCTTCGATAAAGGTATCGAGGCGTATCATTTTCGATACGGCCGGGCGAGAAAAGACCACGTCGTTAAAGGCAACTATCTTCTCTTTTTTTCCCAGTATCGACACCTCTATCATCATACGAGTATCGATACGGTACTCTCCCTTTTTGAGCTTTTTGACAAACTGCTCGATATCGTCGGGATAGACATCGGTCAAAAAACCTAATGTCCCCACGTTGATACCAAGCACGGGACGATGGTAGGCATAGCTGCGGCGAGCCACGCTAATGAGTGTGCCGTCCCCGCCTATGGAGACGAGGATGTCGCAAGTAGCACACAGTTCATCAAAGCTCTTGCCACCCTTCTCACCGATGATTTCGGCACTCGATCTGTCGATGTAAGTCTTGATGCCCTCTTTTTCGAAGGCTTTGACTATTTTTTTATAGATATCTTTGAGGTCGTATCCACCCGGTTTTATGACGATACCAGCACACTCGATGTTCATCGCTACTCTTTTTTTGCCTATATTTTACCATACTCCTAAGCTGCGCTCTAAGCTATCTTTTTGTATAATTGAGCCAAAAATTTCAAAGGATAGGAATTTGCGAACTCACTACTGTGCACATCTGAGCGAACAGGACGTGGGCAAAGAGGTAGTCTTGTGCGGCTGGGCCAACAGCTACCGCGACCACGGCGGCGTCATATTTATAGACCTACGAGACAAGAGCGGCATCATACAGCTGGTGTGCGACCCTGCCGATAGCCAAGAAGCGCATAAAGTGGCTACGCGCGTACGCGACGAGTATGTGCTCATCGCCAAAGGCAAGGTGCGCAAGCGCGGCGAAGGACTAGAAAACCCCAAACTCAAGACCGGTACCATCGAGGTGGTGGTAGATGAGCTTACGATCGAAAACGAGAGCGCTCCTCTGCCTTTTATCATAGGAGATACGAACGTCAATGAAGAGATTCGTCTCAAATACCGCTACCTCGATCTTCGCACCAAAGAGGCCTTCGAAACCTTTCAGCTGCGCTCCAAAGTGGCGATAGCGGCTAGAAACTTTCTGGACGAACACGGTTTTTTGGAAGTAGAGACCCCGATTCTCACTAAATCGACTCCTGAAGGAGCAAGAGACTATCTAGTACCGAGCCGCCTCTATCCGGGAGAGTTCTATGCTCTGCCCCAATCACCCCAGCTTTTCAAGCAGCTTTTGATGGTGGCAGGATTCGACCGCTATTTCCAAATAGCCAAATGTTTTCGCGACGAAGATCTGCGCGCAGACAGACAGCCCGAATTTACCCAAATAGACGTGGAGATGAGCTTTTGCACCGAAGACGAGGTGATCGAAGTCGCTGAAGGCCTCATCAAGTCTATTTTCCAAGCTGCCGGCATCGAGGTCAATCCTCCTTTTCGCCGTATGCCCTACGTAGAGGCTATGGAAAAGTACGGCAGCGACAAGCCCGATCTTCGCTACGGCCTCGAGCTCGTAGACGTCATCGATATTTTCGAAAACACCGAGCTCAAAGTCTTTCGCGATATCGCCCAGTATAAAAAGCTCAACCGCATCAAAGCGCTGCCTGTGCCAGGAGGCGCAGAGACGCTCAGCCGCAAAGATATCGACGAGCTCACCGATTTCGTGGCTAAATTCGGCGCCAAGGGACTTGCGTGGGTGAAGGTCAAAGCAGGGGGCGAGCTGCAAGGGCCTATCGTGAAGTTCCTCTCTGATGAGGAAAAAGCGGCCCTCATAGAGCGTACCGGTGTCAAAGAGGGTGATCTCATCTTCTTTGGAGCCGGCCCCAAAAAGACGGTGCTTGACTACATGGGACGCCTCAGAGCCGAAGTGGCTAAAAAGCTGGGCCTCATCGACCACGATCGCTATGAGTTTGTTTGGATAGTCGACTTTCCTATGTTTGAGATCGAAGAGGGCGAGGTCAAGATCAAAGCCCTCCACCACCCCTTCACGATGCCCAAAAACGTGGATACTGAAGATATCGAGGCGATGACCAGCGAAGCGTACGATATCGTCCTCAACGGCGTGGAACTGGGAGGCGGCAGCATCAGGATCCACAAGCCCCAAATCCAGAAGAAAATCTTCGAGATTCTCGGCATTAGC
>WGBB01000100.1 GCA_015494505.1 Nitratiruptor sp.
TCACCGCCGGTAGCGAGAACCTCTACGACGTTATCACCGGTCTCGAGGATCGTCACGTCGAAGGTACCGCCACCCAGGTCGTAAACCACGATCTTTTCTGCAGTCTTTTTATCCAGACCGTACGCAAGCGCTGCAGAGGTTGGCTCGTTAATGATACGAAGGACATTGAGCCCTGCGATGGTACCTGCTTCTTTCGTCGCTTTACGCTGCGCGTCGTTGAAGTATGCAGGGACGGTAATGACAGCTTCCGTGATCTCTTGGCCCAAGAAGGCTTCCGCATCCTCTTTAAGCTTCATCAAGATTTTCGCACTGATCTCTTGGGGTGTGTAGACTTTGCCGTCCACTTCCACCGCACACGCGCCATTGCGATCCACGATCTCATAAGGCAAGCGTTTTTTGGCTTCTTGGGCTTTCTCTTCGTTACACATCATACCCATGATGCGCTTGACTGAATAGATAGTGCGTTTCGGGTTGGTGATCATTTGGCGTTTTGCCGGATCACCCACAAGCACTTCGCCTTTATCCGTAAACGCTACGACAGATGGTGTGGTGTTTTTTCCCTCCTTATTGGGGATTACTTTTGCCTCTTTTCCTTCATAAATTGCCATACATGAGTTTGTGGTTCCGAGGTCGATTCCTAACACTTTTCCCATTTTTGCTCCTTTTTCAATTTTCTTAGTGCAATTATAGTGACTATGACTAAATTTTTCTGCTACTTTAGTAGCACTACTTGGCTACACTCACTTTCACAGGACGTAAGATGCGCTCTTTATATTTGTATCCCTTTTGGAGTACCTGCACGATTTCACCCGCTTTTTTCTCGGCATCTTCCACTTGCAAGATAGCTTCATGCAGGTGTGGGTTGAATTCGCCCCCCTCTTCTATTTCGATCACTTCGATGCCATGTTTATTGAAGGCTTTGATAAACTGCTCGATGGTAAGCTCGATCCCTTTTTTAAGCTCTTCCACCGCCTCTTCGGCATTGAGTCCGTCTTTGCTTACAGCTGCCAACGCCATATCGAGGCTATCGAGAGCCGGCAACAAATCTTGTGCAAACTTTTCGAGGGAGTATTCGATAGCTTGAACCTTCTCTTTTTCCAAGCGTTTTTTGGCGTTTTCGAAATCTGCATGCACACGCAAATAGCGATCTTCGCACTCTTTGAGTTTGGCTTCGAGTTCTTCACAGGAGTCTTGATTCACCTCTTTCGTCTCTTCTTGCGTTTGCTCTTGCTGTTTTTGCTCCTCTTGTTTTTTCTCTTGCTCTTTTTTCTTACTCATGATGCACTCCTTTGCAGATTTTGTGTGTAACGAGTGAAGTCTTTATAAAGCTGTCCCAGTAGCAAAACCTCACCTTTTTTCTCTTTTTCGATACTAACATAAAATTTATAACTCAAGAAGTTTTTATAGAAGGTCACTCCCGGACGCTCCAGGGCAAGCTTTTTGCCGCTGAGCACATATTCTAGGTGCGCATCGGCCCATGCTTGGTCCTGGGCAGCCATCTGAACAATCTCGTCGATATGGTAGATTTTGAAATCTTCACGCAAGAACTCCTTGATTTTGCGTCCGAGCGCTACCATATCGTACTCTTGCAAAATATTGGCCACGTCCGCCGCCTGTTTTCCTACCAGGCGTCGCAAGAAACGTTCGATACTTCTGTTATAGGGTATGACAAGCTCTTTGTCCTCAAAAAGAAGTATCAAAAATCGATCCTGATACGATTCGAGCCCGCTGAGGGTGCGATTTTCATACAGCGTATACTCACAAAAGAGATCTCCCTCACTGCACACCCTATCGAGAGCCTCTTGCGAATCGAGAGCAAACTCCTTTTGCTTGAGTCTGTTGCGCCAATAGTTTTTGAGTGCCAAGGAGCTTGGCACACGACCGCTACTGACATGCTGCTTTTGCAAATATCCGTTTTCGGTGAGCTGTTTGAAATAGTAGCGGATCGTGGCACTGGAGACCTCTATAGGAAGTCTCTGCTGCAGATACTTGGAACTGATCGGCTCAGGATTTGCAATATACTCTTCGATCAGCTTCTCCAGTATCAAAAATTTCTTTTTCATTTTTTAGCACTCTTGGTAACATTTTGCTGATAGAATTATACTACATTGAGCCTAGTTATGTCAAGTTGATTGAGATAAATATTGAATGATAATAGTGATTTAGGCAAGAATAGGTATAGGTGTTATATATGTGTCATAAATATGCAAAAGAGGATTTTTATTTACAGGAAAAAAGAGAGGTAGCGAGGATATTATGCGCGGCGGGAGGGATTACCCTCTGATGCCGAGCTCTTGAATGAGTTGAGTATATTTGTCGTAATCTTTTCTTTTGAGGTAGCGAAGGAGTCTCTTTCTTTGTCCTACCAGCTTCAAAAGCCCAAGACGAGATGAGTGATCTTTCTTGTGCTCTTTGAGGTGTTCGGTCAAATAATCGATTCTCGCGCTCAAAAGTGCGATCTGGACAGCAGGACTTCCCGTGTCACCTTCATGCTCTGCGAATTTGGAGATAATCTCCTGTTTTTTCGCCGAATCCAAAGCCATAATAGCCTCCTGATTGGTCGTTTTTATGAGATGACATTATAGCCAAATGGCACAAAAATGCAAGTCCCGTGGATACACGATACTTTATATTATATTAAATTATATTTTAGCCTCTATGATGCGGTATCATAATTAGGACAATTTTTGTATAATTTCAAAAATATAACACGTATAAGGTTTTACGATGCTCTTTACCCGTGCGACGGAATATGCACTCCTAGCCCTCGTGATCATCGCTAAAGAGAACAAACCGTTAGGTACCGACTATCTATCGAAACGCCTCGATATCTCACGCAGTTTTTTGGCCAAGATCTTGCAATCACTGGCAAAACAGAACATACTCAAATCCTACAAAGGCGCTACGGGCGGCTTCATGCTGGCTCGCCCTCCCGAAGAGCTCTCGATTCGCGAAATCACCACGGCCGCCGAAGGACGCAACGCTTCGATATTCGACTGCGCCAGCGACCAAGCCTGCTGTCCTAGCAACAAGGGGGATTTTTGTACGTTGTGGCCGTTTCTCAATCGCTTGCAGCTCAAAGTGGACAATTTTCTCGATGAACTCACACTCAAAGATATAATGGAGTAACATGCAGCTTCTACACCTCTCCCATGTCGATCTCGATGGCTATTCATGCCAGTTCATCACCTCCCGACTCTTCGAAAACCCTATCTATCTCAACGCCAACTACGGTGACGAGGTGCTGGTGCGTATCGACGAAGCGATAGAGCATATCGAAACCTCCACTGCACAAAGCTATCTCTTTTTAATCACCGACCTCAATCTCAGTCACGAAGAAGCTACCTACGTCGACAGTCGCATCAAAGAGGTGCGTGAGCACAAAGATGTGGAACTCCTGCTGCTTGACCATCATGCCAGTGGCCTTGAGACTGCCGAAGCTTTTGGCTGGTACCACCTCGACGTCACCAAGAGTGCCACGCAGATTACTTTCGAGCATTTTGCCCTGCACTCATCCACTCTACAAGACCTCACACCCTTCGTACAAGCGGTCAACGCAGTGGACATCTGGCTCAGCGATGACGAGAGCTTCGAGATGGGCAAAGTGCTGATGCGCCTCGTGGATGAAGCCAAGGAGATAAACCGCTACATGTTTCCTGCAGCAAACCTCTCATACAAACACTATATGCTCCAAGAGGCTTTAGCCTTTGTCCAAAATCGCGACCATATCGGGCTCGACGAAGCGATTTGCCAAATCAAAAAGAGTTTCTTTCGCCACGAGGAAAACGATACTTTCGATAATCTTCTCACCGCTTATATACTAAAGCTCCTTTCAGCTCACAAAGAGCAGATGACCGTCTCATTCCAAGGCAATAAAGGCCTCCTTACTTTCGGTATCCAAAACACTTCGATAGTGGGCAATGCCTTTTTGCAAGCCCACCCCGACTACCATTTCTTCATGAACGTCAATCCTAGAGGCACCTTTAGCCTCAGGGCCGATAACAAGATGGACGTATCACAAATGGCTTCTCTCATCGCCGGGGGCGGCGGCCACCCCAATGCCAGCGGCGGAAAGCTTAAAGAGTTTAAAGAATTTTTTAGATACGACCAGTTAAAATCGTTCATAGAAGAGCTTTTGAAGGAAAAAGAGTGAAAAGCGACAAAGAGAAACTCAATGAAGCGGAGTTTGAGATAGAAGAGCTGGCGATGCAGCTGGCAGATATGCTGGGAGCCGCTCTCCACTACGCCGGCGTGCGTGATGATAAAATGCCCCAGGCCGTCGAAGCCTATCTCGATGCGATGGATGAAGTCTTCAAAGACGATATGGAAGGCGAGACGGGCTACGAAGAGGTCATCGCCGTCATAGAATACCTCAAAGCAAATCGCCCTGACCTTTTTTCGCATAGAAAGTAGCGAAATTTGCCCAGCGAAAAATGGGCTCTACATAAGAAAACCCACACTCTTTTAGCATCTGCATATTTTCTTGCAGCGTATATGGCACCAAGACATTTTCCAACGCTTCACGCTTTTGGGCTATCTCGTAGTCGCTATAGCCTTGACGCTTCTTAAAAGCGTAGTAGATATCTACTAGCTGCTTGCTGAGCTCCTTATCTTCGCTAATAATCTTTTCGCTCATAAAAAAGCGCCCCGA
>WGBB01000101.1 GCA_015494505.1 Nitratiruptor sp.
CATCATCTGACGAAAAACCGAAAAAACAAAAAAATAGTAGTCATCGACCCTCGCCGCTCCAAAACCAGCCAACTGGCCGACATCTACGTGCCTATCAAGCCACGCACGGACTTGGCGCTCCTTAATGGCCTCGCCTACATCATCTGGGAGCAGGGATGGTACGATGAGAGCTTTATCAAAAGTCGCACCAATGGCTGGAAGGAGTTTGTCAAGCACATCCAAAACTACCAGCCAGGCCACGTGGCACACATCACGGGGCTCGATACGAAACTTCTCTATCAATTGGCCAAACTCTATGCTACTACCGAAAAGAGCCTTATTTGCTGGACGATGGGTGTGAATCAGTCGGCTCTTGGTACCGACACAGTCAGTGCCATCAACAACCTCGCCATAATGACTGGCAAAATCGGCAAAGAGGGCTGCGCACCCTTTAGCATCACAGGCCAGTGCAACGCCATGGGCACGAGAGAGTTTGGCTTTACCTCGGCGATTCCCGGCTATAGAAAGTTTGAGAGCCAAAAGGATCGCGAAGAGTATGCAAATCTTATAAATGTTCCAGTGGATCTCATCCCAAATGAGCGGGGATATAAATATGCCGAAATTATCGATGCGATAGATCGCGGCGAAATCAAGGCGCTTTGGGTGGTCTGTACCAATCCGCTGGTAAGCTTCCCTAACCAAAAGAAGCTGCGTAGAGCTCTTAGCAAACTCGACATCCTCGTAGTACAGGACGCCTTTATGAGCGATACGGCGCGCATAGCCGACGTGGTCTTCGCAGCCGCCACCTGGGGCGAAAAGGAGGGATGCTATACCAACAGCGAGCGTAGATGCAACAAAGCCAGTAAAGCCGTCGAGCCTCCCATGGAGTCCAAAAGCGATTTTGAGATTATCCTCGAATTTAGCGATTATTTTGGCGTGCGTGAGCTGCTCTATCCCGGATGGAAGGAACCCCGTGACGCATTTGAAGAGATTAGAAAAATCAGCAAAGGCCGCCCCTGCGACTATAGCGGCATGACCTATGAAAAAATCGAAGAGCTTGGCGGGATCCAGTGGCCCTGCAACGAAAAGTATCCAAACGGCTGCACGAGGCTCTATAGCGAGGATATGCCTTTTAATCACGATGACGGCAAGGCGCGCTTCATCTGTGCTGAGTGGAGAGATCTCGAAGAGCCTGTGAGCAAGAATTTTCCCTTCATCCTCAATACCGGCCGCACCGTGGAGCACTTCCACACACGCACCAAAACTGGACAAATCAAGATCCTCGATAATCTGGCTCCCGAAGCATGGATCGACATCAACCCAAAAGATGCCGAAAAACTCAAAGTCAAAAACTACGATCGTATCTCCATTAGCAGTCCACGCGGACGCGTGGATAATTTGGTGGTGCGCGTAACGGAACTCGTGGCACCCGGCACCGTTTTCGTGCCTTTTCACTACAACACGCAGCTTATCAACATAGTCACCCAAAGCCTCTTCGATCCCATCAGCGGTGAACCAAACTACAAACAAACGGCCGTGCAGCTGCACTCTGAAGCGGTGCCCCAAGGCATCACACTCGAAGAGCCGATAGCCGGCGCCATCGCGCACAGTGAAACGAAACAAAAAGAAGAAAAAATCGAAACGTCACAAAGGATGGAAGTATGATAGAGCTTCTGCGCCAAGCCAAAGAAAAACGGAGCAAAAAACTCAACAAAGTCGAAACCCTCAAGGCCAAGCTCACCCCCAAAGAGGCGTGGGAGCGCCTGCAAAAAGCCAGCAAAAAGGGCTATGAAGCCCTTTCGCCGGAAGACAAAGCAGTCTTTTTGAAATATTTCGGGCTTTTTGACAAGGATGAGTTCACTCCTCAGCAGTTTATGCTGCGTGTGCGCATCCCGGGAGGCCGACTCACACCTCAGCAAGCCAAAACACTTGGCAAAGTGGCCAATGAGTTTGGCAACGACTACATCGACCTCACCACACGCATGCAAGTGGAACTACGCTACATCCACATCGAAGATGTGCCGGCGATTTTTGAAAAGCTTGAGAGTGTAGGCATCACCACCTACCAAACAGGTATCGATAACCTGCGCAATATTCTCACTGACCCCCTCGATGGCCTTGCTATGGACAACTACTTCGAAAGCTTCTCGATTTTAATGAAGATGCAAGAGCTCTTTTTGAAAAAAGAGGAATGGATAGGCACGCTGCCGCGTAAATTCAACACCGCCATCACTTCTTCTGTCACCAACCGCAACAACGCCTACGGGCATGATGCCTGCTTCGTGCTGGCTATGAAGGACGGCGTCTTTGGCTACAACCTCTATCTTGGCGGCAAAGTAGGTAAGATAGCCCAATACGCCGATATCTTCGTTACGCCGGATGAAACAGTAGAGCTTTTCGAAAACCTCATCGAGCTTTACCGCGAATACGGCTTTCGCGACAACCGCAACAAAAACCGCCTCTACTTCCTCATCGAAGCCGTGGGGATGGAAAGATTCGTCCAAGCTCTCAAAGAATTTAGCGGCAAAAATTACGAAAAAGGGGGCGAGACGCTGTGTCGGATGGAGCATTTTGAAAATAATCAAGGTAAAGTGCAGCTACGAGACGGCAGCTTCGCGCTGCACGCTATCGTGCCGGGCGGGATATTCAGCGGCTCGGCGATGATGGAAGCTGCCGCAATCGCCGAAGAAAACGGAGGACAAATTCGCCTCACCCCTGAACAAAACCTCTTCATCACCCATATCACCAATGTGCAAAAGACCCTTGCGCATCCCTTTTTCACACGCTTTAAAAACATCCACTCCCCTTACTTCAACAACCTCGTAGCCTGTGCAGGCAA
>WGBB01000102.1 GCA_015494505.1 Nitratiruptor sp.
GGATCGGCAAGACTTGCTTTGTAGATAACGGAGTGTTTGGGATCTTTGACGTGTGCAGATCCCGGTCCATGGCACGATTCGCAAGCGATCGCGGGCTCTACACGCTTTTCGCGGCTCATAAATCCCACAAAATGGCATCCATCGCAGGTGTTGGATGTAGGAAACTGTTTGTTATCATGCGGATAGGCGTCGTGATACCAGTACTTGTAGGGTTTGAAGCGCTGCCACTTTTTGGTCTCGCTGTTCCACTGGTAGTTGCCCAGGCGAAAATCCGGCTTGCCGTTGATGGTAGCAGGAATCATGAAGCGCTGTTTGAATTTGCTCCCTATCGTATACTTGATATCCGATTTTTTAAAATCCGCATCTGCAGGCAGTGTGGAAAAATCCGCCACCAGCACACTCGGGTCTTTTTTTGCGTCCTGAATCATCTTCGAGTGCATGGAGTGTTTCCACGCCCTGTATTGCTCTCCGTGGCACTCCTTGCATTTGATAGACCCCACATACTCTGCCTCTTTTTGATCACGCGGCTGCAAATCGACGCTCAACCCCACATGGGCTTTTGTCAGCTGCTCATAGTATGGCAAAATCTTTGGTTTGTTAAGCCATCCGATCAATGCGATGATACCTATCAAAAGCAAAAGTGAGAAGATTCTCTTCATCGAACCTCCGGCGATAAATTTTTCTTATTGTGGCATCTTTTTGCTTAAATATCGCATCGTCTGCGCTACGAACGCTTCTGCATCGATACGCTCGCCGTAGAGTCTGTTATAGAGTTTGATATAGAGGCACACGATGTGGGCTACCTCATCAAGCGTAATGTTGCCTGTAGCGATATTGCGCGCTATGATAGATGCGAGTTCTTTGGGATCAGTAACCACCGAGTCCCTCCCAAATCTCTCTAATCGCATCCTTCGCACCCATAGGAAGCGCTATGGCCGCTCCGTGGTAGTCGCGGGGATTGATGCGAACGAGCGTAGCGCCATGGCGAGCGGCGATATGCTCGCCCATATGGCGAATAGTAGGCACCGCCGTGCCGGCACCCATTTCTATGATGGCAAGGCTCCCTCCGGTTTGGGCCAAAAACCGCTCAAAACGCTCCTCTTGTATGCGCGATCGCCACTCTATCCACTGCCAATCTCCAAACATCAAGATATTGGGCCTCGCTATTTGGCCGCAATTTTTACAGCGCGGAAGTGGCTCGCGCGCTTCGAAACGTTCTGCATCGATATCTACTTACACGCCCTCGGCACTCCAGATAGCTTCGCTGCAAGGTTCGCGACACTGCAGGTAGTGAATAGAGCCATGCACCTCCCAGATACGACTCTCTTCATAGCCAGCCTTTTGGAATTGCCCGTCCACGTTGGAGGTGACGACGAAAAAATCCTTTTTTGCCCGTGCGATTTGCAAAAGCAGCGCAAAACCTTCGTGCGGCTCGGTCCGGCGATAGAGCTGCAGTCTGTGGCCATAGAAGGCCCAGGCGAGCTTGGGATTGTCGTAAAACCATCTAGGATTTGCCAGCTCTTCGAAACGCAGCCCCAGCTTTTTAGCTGCCGGGTATGCACGCCAAAATCCTTCAGGTCCCCTGAAATCGGGAAGACCGCTATCCACACCCATCCCTGCACCTGCGGTGATGAGGAGATAGTCGCTATTTTTAACGGCATCTACGGCTTTTTGTATCATCACTCCTCCTTTGGGTATCATTATAGTACAAGGAGGCTTTATGGATACAAGGCAAATTATAACGGCTATCGTCATATTTCTAGGGCTGAGTGCCGCCGTGATGATAGGACGCTACATCGCACTCGCTACGGCCGCGCCACAAAAAAGCAACGACAAGCAGCTACAATATCGTCATACAAATCCCTAAAGGAGCATAGATGAAAAGAGTCGTTGCCACACTGCTGAGTCTTTCACTGCTTGGCACTGCAAGCTTCGCCAAATCGAGCGCACCCAAGAAAAGCGGCGATATTTCAAAAACCAAATCCGAAAAAATCGCAAAGCTCAAAAAGAAAAAAGAGATTATCGAAAAGCGCATCGCATGCATCCAAAAAGCAAGCAGCGCAAAAGAGATTAAAGAGTGCGAAAAGCGCTACCCTCTCGTAAAACGCGGTAAGAAAAGTTCAATGTTTAAAAAGAAGATGAAGAAAAAGCAGAAGAAACAGAAAAAAAACAAAAAATAGGCAGATTCGGGGCTTACCCGAATTTGCCCGTGATGTAGTCCTCTGAGAGTTTCTCTTTCGGGTTGATAAAAAACTCCTCGGTTTTGCCAAGCTCTATGAGTTCTCCCAAATACATAAACGCCGTATAGTCGCTCACACGTGCCGCCTGCTGCATGTTGTGGGTGACGATGACGATAGTCATCTGCTCTTTGAGCTCGATCACAAGCTCTTCCACCGCTTGTGTGCTGATAGGATCGAGGGCGCTGGTGGGCTCATCGAAGAGCAAGACTTTCGGCTTGACCGCCACGGCGCGCGCGATGCACAGGCGCTGCTGCTGCCCGCCACTAAGGGCGTTGGCATCATCTTTGAGCCTGTCTTTGACCTCGTTCCACAAAGCCGCGCCTTTGAGAGCCTCTTCGACGCGGTCTTGGAGTTCGCTTTTGTTGCGAATGCCTTGCAGGCGCAGTCCATAGGCCACATTATCAAAGATACTCATAGGAAAAGGAGTCGGCTTTTGGAAAATCATCCCGATCTTGATACGCAAGGCTATGAGGTCTATTTTCTTATCGAGGATGTTTTGCCCCTCGAACATGATCTTGCCCTCATAGCGGTTGCCAGGATAGAGATCGTGGATGCGATTGAGCGAGCGTAGCAGCGTCGACTTCCCGCAGCCGCTGGGACCTATAAGCGCCGTGACGCGGTTTTTGGCCACGGGCAAAGAGATGTTTTTGAGCGCCGGTTTGTCGCTGCCGGCATAGTAGAAACTGAAATTTTGGATATCGATTTCACGCGGTTCAGTCACTTCACAGATCGTTGCCATTAGCGTCCTCTTTTCTTGATGATCATTCTACCTATGATATTAACAAAAAGCACGAAAGCACCTAAAATAAATGCCGCCGCCCAGCCAAGATTGATCCAGTCATCGTACGGACTTGTAGCGAAATTGAACATCGTCACGGTGAGTGACGCCATAGCATCGTTGAGGTTCGTGCTAAAGAAGTTGTTGTTAAAAGATGTAAAGAGCAGCGGTGCCGTCTCGCCAGCGATGCGTGCGACGGCTAAAAGTATACCCGTCACCATCCCCACTTTCGCGCCGCGATAGACGATCTGCAGCGTTACCTTATATTTGGGCGCACCCAATGCATAGGCCGCTTCACGCAGCGTCTGGGGCACAAGATTGAGCATATCATCGGTGGTGCGTAGCACTATAGGAATCATCATAATAGCTAACGCCACGGCGCCCGCCCAACCGCTAAAGTGCCCCACGGGTGCCACCAAAATAGCGTAGACAAATGCTCCGATGACGATGGACGGCGCACTCA
>WGBB01000103.1 GCA_015494505.1 Nitratiruptor sp.
GATCTTGCCGCACCCTTCATAAAACTGCTCGCAAAGACCGAAAAGGTCTCTTTCGTAGACGAAAAGGTACCAGACGCCATAACGGACGTGAGCGAACATATGCAGATATACCTCCCATTAAAAGGGATAGACCTGCAACCCCTCCTAAAGAGGCTCGAAAACCAGCAGACGAAACTAACGAAAGAGGTGGTGAAACTCTCCGGAATGCTCAAAAACGAAAAGTTCATAGCCAACGCCCCCGCCCACGTGGTAGAAGAGAACAAAAAAGCGCTCGAAGAGGCGCAAAAGAGGCTGAAAAAGGTAGAAGCGGAGCTGCTGCAGCTCACTTCGATCTGATCTTATTTGGGGGTCGGAGCGCTTTTGCGCTCCTTTGGGGTTTGGGCTTTACTGATGTATCGGCATGTAGTCATCCATTATCTTTAAAAACGGCCTCAAAATTATCATTGTAAAATCTTTACCAAAATAACAAACATATTGCGTGTCCAATCTATTTTGAATTGAAGAGGAGTGGGAAATGGGGGGATTACCATTACTTTTGAAGATCACAACGCCCCGCCCACCCCTTTGAACTTCTCGACAAACGCCGCTATCTTTTCAAATACACTCTGCTTTTTAGTCAGGTATTGTGGATTAAGCGGGCTCATTTTTGGCAGGATCTCGTTGAGCTCGGTACCGTTTTCGCTGGCATATTCACGTTTGAGTGACCGCAGAATGTAGCGCTTGGCTGCCTCTTCGTTGAGCTGCTCCTCTTTGATGAGTGCTTCCGCCTCTTGCTGCTGCTTCTTCTGCGCAAAGCTGAAGAAGGCATCGATGATGCCGGCTTTGTCGTCGATGGTGTCGAGGTCTGTTTCGTTGATGAAATCGACGATGAGGCTCTCTTTGGCGCGGTGTCCGAGGCTGGCGCGGAGCATACGCCGCACTTCGTCGATCAGGGCATTTTTGTCTTTTTTCTTTTTGTGCTCTTCGTAGATCAGCTCGAGGATATAGTCGAGGTTGATCTCCTGCGATTTAAGTAGATCGACCTCAAAGACCACATCGTTCCAGTCGATGCCGGAGTCCTCCTGCTCTTTGTTGTCTTTCTCTCTGCGTATCCAGTCGCGGATGTCGTTGTAGGTCGAGCGGTAGTCCTGCTCCGTCCGGGGAGGCAGCACCTCGATCTGTCGCAGTGTTTCGAGCGCTTCATCACTCAGGTAGTGCTCCGCCTTGAAACGCTCCATCGCCTCGGTGTCCTCAGGGTCAATCCTTTGCAAAGCTTGCAGTGCTTCGAACTCATCGTAGTTTTGCAAGATATTCTCAAGTCTAAGGTACTCACCGAAGAGTCTGACGAACGCCTTTTTGTCGCTCTCCTTTTCAATCGTCGCAGGGTCCGGAAATCGCTCTTTGAGCTCGGCAACCACATCGAGATATCCGCACCGAGCCTCTCCGCTCTCCTGATCTACGAACCCCTCCATATACTCCTTATAGCTCTTCTCCAGTACCACATTGGCGGTGTTTTTGTCGCCAAATGTTTTGATAGCATCAATAGTCGCCTTCTCGAGATCACGGAAGGTAACGATATTGCCGAAGGTTTTGGTGGCATCGTAGATGCGGTTGGTGCGCGAGTATGCCTGTATCAGCCCGTGGTAGCGGAGGTTTTTGTCCACGAAAAGGGTGTTGAGCCTCGGTGCGTCAAATCCGGTGAGGAACATCCCCACGACGATGAGCAGGTCGATCTCTCCGTTTTTAACCCGCTTGGAGATGTCGCGATAGTAGTTTTGAAACGCCTTGCTGTCCACGGCGTAGCTGGTCTTGAACATCGCGTTGTAGTCGACGATGGCTGCCGAAAGGAACTCTTTGTCGCTGCTGTTCATCGCCGTTACTTCAAAGCCCTCATCGGGGATCTCGCCGATGGCATCCTGCGCTTCATTGGCTGCGTATGTAAATATCGTTGCTACCCTCAACGGTCTATCTCTATCTTGCTGCAATCTCTTAAACGCTTCATAGTAGAGTTTGGCAGCATCGATATTACTTACGGCGAACATCGCATTGAAGCCCTTCGCTCCTACTTGCAGACGATGGGTCTTTTGGTTGAAGTGGGTTAAGATGTAGTTTGTGATCTCCTCAATCCTCTCAGGATGCAAAAGGGCTTGTTTGTTCTCAAGCGCGCTTAGTTTTTTCTCATCTATCTCTTGCTCCATCGCTTTAAACTTCGGGCGTACATCATTGTAGTCCACCTTGAACTTGAGCACCTTCTCGTCACGGATTGCATCGGTGATGACATAGCTATGTAGCTGCCTGCCAAAGACACTTGCCGTAGTTTCAGCCCCAAGGGCATTCTCACGGAAGATCGGCGTACCGGTGAAGCCGAACTGGTAGTACTTTTTGAACTTCTTTTTGAGGTTCTTCTGCGCTTCGCCAAACTGGCTGCGGTGCGCCTCGTCGAAGATAAAGACCACCTGCTTATCGTAAATCTTAAGGTCGTTCTCACTCTTCATAAGATTGTTAAGCTTCTGGATGGTTGTGACGATGATCTTATTGTCATCTTTTTCAATGTTTCGTTTCAGCCCTGCGGTGCTCTCTGAGCCGTTTACGCTATCGGGCGAAAAGCGTTGATACTCTTTCATCGTCTGGTAGTCGAGGTCTTTCCTGTCCACAACAAAAAAGACTTTGTCTATAAAGTCAAGCTCTGTTGCCAATCTCGCCGCTTTGAAGCTCGTAAGCGTCTTGCCCGATCCGGTGGTATGCCAGATGTAGCCGCCGCTCTCTACACTACCCCACTTTTTAGCCTCATAAGAGCTCTTGATCTTCCAAAGTATCCGCTCGGTTGCCGCTATCTGATAGGGACGCATAATCAGCAGTGTGTTGGTCGTATCAAATACAGAGTATTTTGTCAGCACCTCCAGCATGGTACGCTTCTGGAAGAAGGTGGCAGTAAAGTCTTTGAGGTCTTTGATGCGGGTATTGTCTGCCAAAGCCCAATTCATCGTAAAGTCAAAACTGTTTTTCTCCCGCTTGACGGTATTGGCAAAATACCTTGTATCGGTGCCGTTTGAGATGACAAATATCTGTATATACTTAAAAAGCGAACTGTCGCTATTGAAGCTCTCTTTGGAGTAGCGATGCACCTGATTGAACGCCTCTTTGATCGCCACGCCGCGCTTTTTAAGCTCCACATGCACCAGCGGCAGACCGTTGACGAGGATGGTGACATCGTAGCGGTTTGCCTGTGTGCCTGTTTGCTCAAATTGCCGAATAACTTGCACTCTGTTTCGTGCGGTGTTTTTCTTGTCGAGGAGGTAGATGTTTTGGATGTGTCCGTCATCAAAGACAAAGTCGTAGATATAATTATCATGAACTTTTCTGGTCTTTTCGATGATGCCATCACCCGGCTTATCAAGATACTCCTCCAAAAACCGTTGCCACTCGCCATCGCTAAAGCGCACATCGTTGAGAGCCTCTATCTGCTCTCGCAGGTTGCTTAGCAGCTGCTCGGGGCTCTTGATGTCGCTTCGATACACATAGCCCAGCCCTTGCAGATCACGCACGAGCTCCCGCTCGAGATTCTCCTCGCTCTGGTACGATTCGTTGACCATATCGGGCTGTTTATAGCGATCGAGGATGATGAAATTTCTGGATTCGGCGATGGGCTTGTTGTATTCATAACTCATTTATCAAATCCTCAAGGTTTTTAAATTCAACTTGCCTTTTTATCAGCTCCTTGTGCTCCTCATCTCGCATCTAAAAAGAGAACAAACCACCTCTTTTAGCCTCCAGATCGATCTTAATTTTATGCTTCTATCCATAGTATGCCCATTCAAGTATGTAATTATGGTTTGTAACACTCCTCAAAACCCATAAAGCAAAACTCAATATTTTCAAAAAAAGCATTATATCTTTTTACAATATCAGAATCTTTACCATCAGAATTTTTTTCATCAGTAGGTGCTAAGATGACTTTTATTCTTTTATTCATTAAGAC
>WGBB01000104.1 GCA_015494505.1 Nitratiruptor sp.
GCCCTCGGAGCCCAAAAGGATCGCTGGATAGCTAATCTTTGGGTAGCGCGCATAGGAGAAAAAAGGCTTGGAGACTATGCCAGGTCGCACCGCCTTATGGCGGGAGCGTACCTCGCGTATAGCTACAAGCGCTGGCAGTTCGCCTACCGCTTCGCCACGGCACCCTATGAGTCACGCTACACTACCCTGAGCTCCGTAGCGAACGTAGTGGATATCAGCTACACCTTCCCTGGCGGTCTCACGCTCTTTGCCACAGAAAATCTCGCACCCTTTTACACCACTATGGATTTCACCCTCGGGGTGCGCTATAATTTTTGAAAAAAGGCTTTGAGATGCGATGGGAAGATCGCGAAGGATCGCAAAACATCGAAGATAGACGCCGCTTCGGTGCCAAAGGCAAGAGCCTTACCGGACTGCTCATCACGGCGGCTCTCGTGTACTTCCTCTCAGGCGGCGATATGAGCGCGGTGCTGCAAACGGTGCTCAGCCAAGGCCTCCCCACCACCCAAAGCGCCAAACCCTCTGCCCACGAAGAGCGCTATGCACGCTTCGCATCAGTCGTGCTCAAGGACACCGAAGATGTCTGGAGCCGCTACTTCCAAGCCATAGGGCGCACCTACCACCCCACCACCCTCGTGCTCTATCGCGGCGGCACTCGCTCAGCTTGCGGCTACGCCCAAAAGGCGATGGGACCTTTTTATTGCCCCCGCGACCAGAAGGTCTATCTGGATCTGAGCTTCTTCGATGAACTGGAGCGCAACCTCGGCGCGCAAGGCGATTTCGCCAAAGCCTACGTCATCGCCCACGAAGTGGGCCATCACGTCCAAGATGAGCTGGGTATCTTGGACAAAGTCCACGCCGCCGAGGCGCGACTACCCAAGGTACAGGCAAACAGAGTCTCCGTGCGCACGGAGCTGCAGGCCGATTGCCTAGCCGGCGTCTGGGCCAGATGGGACCAAAAGATCCACGACGCCTTGGAGCCCGGGGATGTGCAAGAAGCGCTCCAAGCGGCAGCACAGGTGGGAGACGACACCCTCCAAAAGCGCGCCCAAGGCTACGTGGTGCCCGACTCTTTCACCCACGGCAGTGCCAAACAGCGCAGCTTCTGGTTTTATAGGGGATACAAAAGCGGCGATATCCGCGCATGCGACACATTCAATCAAAGGATAGCAGGTGGATAAGAAAGAGTACAAAAAAGAGCTCTACTACCTCCAGGTGGAGCTGGTGAAATTCCAACGCCAGGTGATAGAAGAGGATCTCAAAGTCTGCACCATCTTCGAAGGGCGCGACGCAGCCGGCAAAGACGGCACCATTAAGCGCTTCGTGGAGCATCTGAGCCCCCGCGAGACGCGAGTGGTGGCTCTGGGCAAACCCAGCGACATCGACAAAAAGAGCTGGTACTTCCAGCGCTACGTGCCGCACCTGCCCCACGGCGGCGAGATGGTCTTTTTCAACCGCAGCTGGTACAACCGCGCAGGCGTCGAAAAGGTGATGGGCTTTTGCACCAAAGAGGAGTACGAACAGTTCATGGCCGAAGTGGCGAGTTTCGAGCATCTGCTGGTGCATGACGGGATGATTTTTACCAAATACTACCTCGACATTTCCAAAGAGGAGCAAAAAAAACGCCTCGAAGAGCGCAAACACGACCCTCTCAAGCAGTGGAAGCTAAGCCCCATCGATATGAAAGCCCAGGATTTGTGGGACGAGTACTCCCTGGCGCGCGATGAGATGTTTGCCCGCACCCATTTTGCCTATGCACCGTGGTATGTGGTGCGTGCCGATGATAAAAAAGAGGCGCGCATCAACTGCATCAAACATTTCCTGTCTAAAGTAGATTATAAGAAAAAAGATGAGAAACTACTCATATACGACCCCACTATCGTGTGCGAATTTGATCCGTCTTGCTACGAAAAGGGGCTCATCGCCAAATAAGGAGGCAGCCATGGCACAGCTTGAGCGCTACATGTTTTACTATATGGACACCATCACGGAGAAAAACTTCAAGGAGGCACAGGAGCTGGCATCGCAAATGCTCGAACTCTGTGAAGATGAGAGCGCACCGGTGGTCGAAGGGTTCCTCAGTGCCGCAAACTGCCTGCAAGCACTTAAGATGGGGGATTTCGATAGAGTCGAGGAGCTCTGGAACGCGTATGAAGAGTCCAAAAAGTTCCTCGAGCCCTCCAATCGCCACTATGCGCTGCTTCTTGAGATCTCGCTGGTTCTTGAAAACACCAAAGAAGAGATAGAGAGGATCATATGAAGATAGATTTCGCAAACCTCAGCCTCAAAGAGCGCTACAAAATCATGAGCCGCACCATCATCCCCAGGCCCATCGCCTGGATCGTCACCGAAGGCGAAGCTCTCAACATAGCGCCCTTTAGCTACTTCATGGCGCTGAGCTCCGAGCCGCCTACGGTGATCGTCTCTATCGGCCACAAAAAGGACGGCACGCCCAAAGATACGCTGCACAACATCATCCATTCCAAAAAGGCCACCATCTGCATGGTGCGCCCCGAGCATCTCGAAAAGATGGTAGATAGCAGTGAATCCCTGCCAGCCGAGATCAGCGAAGCCCAAAAGTTTGGCATCGCCACCGAACGCGCCATCGATGGCTATCCACCCATCATCACCGGCACTCCTGCTGCCTTTTTTTGCGATCTGCACCAGATCGTGGATCTTGGCGGCGGCAAGACCATCCCCATCATCCTCAAAATCGCACACTACTACATCGACGATAGCTACTACGACGAAGAGTATAACTTCGACCTGGATGTCATAGCACGCATCGGCAAGGAGTACTGCCGCTGCGAGAAACTATGAGGGATTTCCCTCCACCGCTTTTTGCGCCAACGTAACAAATGATTTTTCTCTCACCACGTCACAATGTTTGATCAGTTTTTCGGAAAGCTCCCCATCTTCACTGAATTTTGGCAAAATTACCTCAAGACCGTTGATGCGCGCCGTCTTCATCGCAGGTACGATATCTGTGTCTTTGGAAAAGAGCATAATCTTTTGTGCTAAACGAAGATAGGAGACGTGGGAGATATCGAGTCCCAAAAGCATATCCACCTCTTTTTGCACCATATCAGGATATCCACCCGTTTTGAGACCGTTGAATTTGAGTTTACCCAGACGCAATGCCACATAGTTTTGGCGCACAATCTCCTTGAGAAACTTTTGCGAGAGCTCCATCTTGCGTAGATACTTCTCTTTGCCTTTTTTGGGGTCTGCAAGCCACTTTTCAAAAGCAGAGCGATATTTGGGACTTACAAGCCTATCTATCTCCTCCAATGGAATCATCGGTGCAGTATAAAAGTAGATGCGATATATCTTCTCATCATCTTCCATAAATGCGTTGACGAGATTGATGAGCTGCCCACAGTCGTTGAAATTGAAATCTTTGAAGCGCAGACGTTTTTGGAGTGAAGAAAGCGTGGCTCTAAAATTGTCCCAATCAATAAAGAGTGCAACTTTTTCCATACGATTCCCTCTAAACGAAAAAAGCCAGGATAATGCCCCAGCTCGCGATTCACTAAGACGCGAGACTTACGGGGCACTAACCTGGCTTTTGGCAAATTTTATCATATTCACACATCAAAAGCAACTTTTGCAACTTTTGTTCCACACCCAGATGATAGTGCGTGGTATAATGGATATAAAAGGAGGCGAAGATGAGTGCAGTACACGCTTGGATGAGCAAAAAGCTTCCATCGGGAAAGATTCTTTGCGAAGCCTGCGCGCAAGCTTGCAAGCTGGATGAAGGAGAGTACGGCATCTGCGGCGTGCGCAAAGTCGAAAACGGCGAGCTTAAGCTCCTGGTCTACGGCAAAGCGGCGGCCGTGAACGTGGATCCGATAGAGAAAAAGCCCCTCTTTCACTTCCTGCCAAATTCCCTGGTCTTTTCCATCGGTACCGTGGGGTGTAATCTCAGCTGCAGCTTTTGCCAAAACTTCGATATCAGCCAATACCCCCAAGAGCACGACCACAAGATCTTCGGCCAGGATCTTCCGCCCCAAATGGCCGTGGACCTGACACTCCAATACGGCGCCAAATCGATCGCCTATACCTACAACGAGCCTATCGTCTGGATCGAGTACAACTACGACATCGCCAAACTGGCCAAAGAGAGGGGCCTCAAAAACGTCTACGTCACCAGCGGATATGAGACCCGCAAAGCGATGGACAAGCTCGCACCCCTCATCGATGCCATGAACATCGACCTCAAAGCCTTTACCGACAGGTTTTACAAAGAGCTCTGCGGCGCACGGCTCAAACCTGTGCTCGAAGCCATAGAATACGCCTACAAAAAAGACATCTGGATCGAGATCACCACGCTATTCATTCCCGGACAGAACGATAGCGAAGAGGAGATGCGACAAATCGCCGAGTTCATCGCCCAGCTCGATACCGCCATCCCTTGGCACGTCAGCGGCTTCTATCCTACCTACAAGATGACCGAGACCAAACCCACGCCGCCCGAAACGCTGCTAAAAGCTTACGAAATAGGCAAGGACGCAGGTTTGAAGTTCGTCTATGTAGGCAATTTCAACGCACCGCAGTTCGAGACCACCTACTGCCCATCCTGCGGCTTCGCGGTAATCGAGCGCGCCGGCCACATCGGAA
>WGBB01000105.1 GCA_015494505.1 Nitratiruptor sp.
CGATGAAGCGATCGTGAATATCGAGAAAGATGCCGTGCTTTTGGAGATTCTCCATAACTTCGCTGCGAGCGGCTTCCAGCTCCTCGAGTGAATCGATCCCAACGCGCACGCCGCCCACGTCGCTTTTGTGCACCACCTTGTCCGAAGCGATCTTGAGCACTGCAGGGAAAGTGTGAAAAAAGAGCGGCTGGTTTATCTCAAAGATCGCATATTCGGGGGTCTGGATGCCGTACTTTTTGAGTAGATCGTAGACTTCATACTCTTTCATTCATAGCCTTTCTGCGTAGTAGCTGCTGCGCACCAGCGCTCCCGAGGCCACGGCCTCGAAGCCTATCTCTTTGGCCACCGCTTCGAGCTTGGCGAACTCCTCTGGCGTGTAGTACTTTTGCACCGGTAGCTGCTCTTGGGATGGCTGCAGGTATTGGCCTATGGTGAGCTGGCGCACCCCTGCGTCAAAGAGGTCGTGTAGCGTCTTTATGATCTCCTCGGAGCTTTCGCCAAGCCCCACGATGAGAGAGGATTTGGTGACGATGCCGCTATTTGCGTAGGTGCGCAGCACCTCAAGGCTGCGATCATAGCTGCTGCCCGGTTTGATGAAGCGATGCAGACGCCTGACGGTCTCGATGTTGTGCGCTAATTTATGAGGCTTGGCTGCGATGATGGCTGCAAGCGCCGCGCTGTCACCTTTGAAATCAGGGGTCAGCAGCTCGATGCGTGCATTGGTGCGTTCTCTGATAGCCTCGGTGACGCGCACGAATTGCGAAGCGCCAAAATCCTCTAAATCGTCGCGATCGACGGAGGTGATCACTACGTAGCGAAGAGCCAGCTCTCGCACCGCCTGGGCGATGCGCTCTGCCTCGCTTACATCAGGAGGCTTTGGCTGAGCGTGTGGAATACTGCAAAATTTACAGTTTCTTGTGCAGCGATCGCCCAAGATCATAAAAGTGGCGGTGCCGCGAAAAAAGCATTCACTTATGTTAGGACAGCGTGAGGAGATGCAGACGGTATGGAGCGAGTTGCGCTGCAGTACCTCTTGGGTGTCTCCCAGAAGCTGGGGAGAGGGAGCTTTGACTTTAGGCTTCAAATGCATCGATTACCGCCTTCGTGGCCAAGATTTTGGCTTCATCCATCGCTATGGAATACCCTTCGGCCCAAAGCGAGGTAGCTTGTACGCCTTCTAGGCCACAGGGAGCTATTTTGTTAAAGTCTACAAGATTTGGGTTAATATGCAAAGCCACGCCATGCTTGCTTGCCTCCTTTTTGTAGCGAAAGCCAAGAGATGCGATCTTGCGATTTTCTATATAAAAACCGGGACGGGTTTTGTCGTAGGTGATGGGTGCGTCGAAATTGGTGAAGAAGCTCTGCACGGCCCGAAGCACTTTGGCGTAAAACTTTGCAGGATTTGGGACCGCGAAGGCGAAGTAGAGCATGAGCGTCCCCTCGTCGAAGTAGGTTATTGAGCCGCCCCGATCGGTCTGCACCACTTCCAAATCGCATCTATATTCTTCGCTGCCTACGGTGTAGACGGGAGGATGGGTGCATAGCAGCAAGAAGTTGTCGATCTTCGTTTTTGGGATGTAGCTCTCCAAAAGCGCATCTATCTTTTCATACGGTACGAGTCCCAAATCCTTGATGATCATTTAGCCTTCCAGTATCTTGATAGCCTCTTTAAGGCTTTTGTTTTCACAGGTGATAGCATAAATGGCGTTTGCCATTTTGATAGCTTCCGTCAGAGGCCTTTGGTGTATATTGCGTCCAGTCCCGTTGCCGCGGGTTTTTCCGATATGGATCTGCTCATAGAGCTCTTGCAAAAAGGCTCTCTCGTCTATCTTTTTGCCCCCTTCGCAAAGCACTCCGCAATTGCCAGCAGCCTGCGTGGCTTCCAAAAGGAGTGTGGGATCAAACTTGCCATCTTTATAAGGAACCTTGACTTTGGCAAAGTCGGCTCCCAAGCAAGCCGCCACGCCGGCAGCACCGGCGATGAGATGAGGGTCGTGCTCATCTTTTATGAAGTTGCCTTTGGGATACATCCACAGCACCGCAAGTTTTCCCGCACGGTGCGCTTGATGGACGATGTTTGCCGCTTCACGCAGCATCGCATGCTCATAGCGACTGCCCAGATAGACGGTGTAGCCAAAACCCATGAGTTTGATGCCGCTATAGCGTGCAAACTCCAAGACATCCTCCACCTCGATCCACTGCTGGGAGTAGGGGTCGTGTGCCGAGTAGGGGATGATATTGGTTTTGGAGTTGAGTTTGACGAGGTAGGGAATCTCTTTGTAATCGCCTCCGTAGCGGCTTATCAGCCCAAACTGCGTAGCGAAGACGCTTATCTTGGCACGTGAAGCGATTTTGAAAAGATGCTCAGGGTCGTTGTCTTCGGCCGGTATGTCGGGACCGTAGAAGTCGTTGTTGAGATGCTCCACCTTTTGGTCGCCTGCAAAGAGCATCAAGCGGCCGCTGCCGTTTGTGGCTTCTTCGAAAATCGCATGGAACTCTCCATGTTTTTTGGGTGGGACGTCTGTAGGAATGATGCTTTTCATGTTATTTCCTTTCAAAATGATCGAAGATATCGATGCCGCGTTTTTCGTACCACTGCAGGATATACTCCCATGCTTCCTCGGCGGTCTCTTTGAAGGTGAAAATGTGCAGGTCTTCTGGATCGATGGTGCCTTCTTCTACGAGATAGGTAAAGTTGATGAGCCTATGCCAGTACTCCTTGCCCACTAACACCACGGGGATGGGCTTGTTTTTGTGGGTTTGGATGAGGGTGAGGGTCTCGAAGAGCTCATCGAGCGTGCCAAACCCTCCTGGAAAGACCACGAGGGCTACGGCACGGTGCAGGAAGTGCAGCTTCCTGATGGCAAAGTAGTGAAACTGAAAGCATAGATCGGGATCGATGTAGGGGTTGGGGAATTGCTCGTGAGGAAGCTGGATATTGAGCCCGATGCTTTTGGCTCCCACATCATACGCACCTCTGTTGGCAGCTTCCATGATGCCAGGACCCCCGCCCGTCATGAGGGTGAGGGTGTTGTCTTTGGGACCTTTGCCAGCTTTCCCGACCAATTGGCCAAATTTTCTCGCTTCTTCGTAGTAGATGCTCTTTTCTACCATCTTTTCTGCCGTGCGCAGCTCTCGCAGCAGCGTTTTGGAATCGGGAGATTTTTTGACCAGCTCTTTGATTTTTTCGAGCTCCTTCATAGCGCTCTTTGGTTCTTTGATGCGCGCACTCCCAAAAACCACGATAGTGTGCTTGATGCCATACTTCTTCATAATGAGCTCAGGCTTGAGGTAGTCGAGCTCAAGCCTTATGCCTCGCGTCTCGTCGCTGAGCAAAAAGTCCACATCTTCGATAGCCAGTTTATAGGAAGGACTCTTAAAGATGCGCTCCATCAGTTCATCTATATTTGGCTCTTCCTCTTTTGGTTTAGGATGTTGCC
>WGBB01000106.1 GCA_015494505.1 Nitratiruptor sp.
ACCGCTGAAGGCATCTAAGCGGGAAGCCGACTCCAAGATGAGCCTTCCCTGAAGGACGGTGGAAGACTACCACCTTGATAGGCTGGGTGTGTAAGCGCAGCAATGCGTTTAGCTGACCAGTACTAATAGTCCGATCGGCTTACACATAATATATACGCACCGCCGCCTTACTGAGCTGCCAAGCTACTACGAACAATGAGTTGGGTTCTTTACACAAGACATTAGACATTGGACATTAGACATTAGTAATTAGTAATAAAATCTTATCCCAATGTCCAATATCCAATGTCCAATGACCAATAAGACAAGAGAGTTAAGCCTTCTTCGGAATGTTTACCTCTCTTGTCCCGGTGCCTATAGAGCGAGGGAAACGCCCAGTCTCCATTCCGAACCTGGAAGCTAAGCCTCGCATCGCTGATGATACTGCGCCCTTCGGGCGTGGAAAAGTAGGTCGGCGCCGGGCAAGATTTTTCCCTTGTATCCTTCTTAGAATAATCCCCTCAAAAACTTCTATTTAAATAAGATATTCTGTTCCAATAATGCATAGCGGAGGTTAAAAACAATCTCTTATTGATGGTCCGCTTGTAGCATCAGGTCTCATTATTCAACAAATAGTAGTATAATTCAAAAAAACTTTCGAGGGTGGTATGCGAGAGATTATCGATGCGATAAAGAGTGAAATCAAGAAGGTGGTAGTCGGTCAGGAGAGTATGATCGACGGTCTTATTATCGGACTACTATGCGATGGGCATGTGCTTTTAGAGGGTGTACCGGGGCTGGCGAAGACGACCACCGTCAATGCCTTGGCAAAAACGCTTGGATTGGAGTTTAAACGTGTTCAGTTTACGCCGGATTTGTTGCCTAGCGATATCATAGGAACAGAAATTTATGATCCTGCTAAAAACGAATTTAAAATAAAACGAGGTCCTGTCTTTACCAATTTGCTCTTAGCAGATGAAATCAACCGTGCGCCTGCGAAAGTGCAATCTGCACTGCTGGAAGTGATGCAAGAGCGCCAAGTGACTATCGGAGACGAGACATTTTTTATAGAAAAGCCATTTTTGGTGATGGCTACGCAAAATCCTGTGGAACAGGAGGGTGCATATAATCTGCCCGAGGCGCAGCTTGATCGTTTTATGATGAAGTTGGTGGTAGGATATAACACTAAAGAAGAGGAGCTAGAAATCGCCAGACGTGTAGCGAACAACGCTTTTGGAAAAATCGAGGCAGTGGCAAGTAAAGAAGACCTCGAAAAACTGAAAGCCGAAGCGCGTCAAATCCATATGGATAAAGAGGTAGAAGAGTATATCATAGACCTCATTTTTGCTACGCGCGAGCCGCAAAACTACGGTCTCAAAGAGATCCGGCACTATATCGCTTTCGGTGCGAGTCCACGGGCAAGTATCGATATGTTCAAAGCAACAAAAGCGCTGGCGTTTATGCGTGGCAAGGATCATGTGACGCCTTTAGAAGTAGCATATATCGCCAAGGATATTTTACGCCACAGAATAATACTCAGTTACGAAGCGGAGGCGGAAGAAGTCTCTAGTGATTATTTAATCGAAAAAGTCCTCGAGGCTGTGCCTATTCCATGATTGATAAGAAAATAAAAAAGCTCCTTATCAAGACCAAACGACAAGTTTTTAGCGAAATTCCCGGTAACAATCCCAGTCTCTTCAAAGGAGAAGGGTTTGATTTTGTGGAGCTACGAGAATATCAGCCGGGAGACGATGTCAAAAAGATTGATTGGCTCATAACCGCAAAGCTCCAAAAGCCTTTCGTCAAGCTCTATCGTGAAGAGCGCGAGCTCAATGTTATCGTGGCACTCATGCTCAACGGCTCCATGTATTTTGGCACCAAGCGCTTCAAGCAAGAGATAGCAGCGGAAATAGCGGCGATTTTAGGCTTCGCGGCTATTAAAAACCAAGACAACTTCAGCTACATTCTCTATGCCGACAAAGAGTATGCCTCCATAAGACCTACCAAACATATCAATGCCGTCACAAAATGCGTCCAGAGTGCATCGCGGTTCGTTTCATTGGGCAAGAGTGCGGATTTTGCAGGACTTGTACGGCGACTTTTTACTATCAAGCGCAAATCTATCATATTCATAATCAGTGATTTTCTCGAACCTTTTGATTTGCGGGTTTTGGCTAAAAAGCATGAGGTGGTAGCTATCGTAGTGCGTGATAGGTTCGAAGAAGACCCGGAGCCTATAGGATTTATGAACCTGATTGACCCTGAGACGAAGCAGAGCTTCGTGGTAGATTTTGAAGGTACGACACTGCGCAATTATCGCAAAGAGATGAAAAGACTCGACCATGAGATGTATGAGCATTTCAAAAAGAGCGGCATTCGTTTTACCAAAATCTATACCCATGACGAGCCCTTTATCAAGCTAGTCAAACTTTTTGGAGCAGTGTAGTGGAGAAGCTACGCGACATCAAGCCTCTTGTGGAGATACCGGATTTTAGTTTTTTTCTCTATCTTCTCTTTATTATTGTGGCGACGACGCTCGCAGCCGTAGTAGTCTATTTCTTGATTCGTCTTATGGGACGCAAAAAAAAGGATCGCCGTGCCGAGATTTTGGCAAGGTTGCGAAACTTAGACCTCAACGATGCTAAAAAAACTGCCTATGAACTTACCAAATATGGTCGCTACATCGTCACAGACGAGTCGCGTGCAAGGCTTTATGAAGATCTGGTGCGCAAGCTCACGCGTTATAAATATAAAAAGGAGGTGCCTCCACTTGATGAAGATATTAAGCGCCAAATTCGCCTCTTTTTGCGAGTGAACGATGAGTGAGTTTAGTTTCGAACGACCTTTGTGGCTTTGGCTCGTTGTCGTCGTGATTTTTTGTTTCATGAAATGCCGCGCAAAAGAGAGTGCACTTATTTTTCCGCATTTGAATATTCTTAAAAAAGCTGTCGACAAGAAAAGTTTTTTACCGGAATTCCTTAAAGCCGTAGCAATTATCGGAACGTTACTGGCATTGGCCGGTCCGGTAGCTATAGATAGTAATGTGCAGGTAAAGCGAAAAGGGTATGATATCGTATTGGCGCTCGATGCAAGCGGGTCGATGAAGGAGCGAGGTTTTGATAGGGCGCACCCGGAGCGCACGAAATTTGACGTAGTCAAAAGGCTAGTCAAGGATTTTATACACAAACGTAGCGGCGATAATTTGGGACTGTTGATTTTTGGCTCATACAGTTACATCGCCTCACCTCTCACTTTCAATCCGGAGGTGATTACGAAAATTTTAGAGTATCTCGATATAGGAATAGCGGGACAAAAAACAGCCATAAACGATGCTGTCGCAGAAGCCGTGCATATGCTCAAAAACGCCAAAGCCAAGTCGAAAGTGGTGATACTCCTTACCGACGGGATCGATACCGCTAGTCGCACGCCTGCCGATGTGGCTATCAAGATGGCCAAAAAATATCACGTGAAAATCTACACCATCGGCATCGGCGATAAAAGGGGAGTGGATGAGGCGTATCTTCGATGGATAGCCCAGCAAACGGGTGGACACTACTTTTTTGCGAGGGATGCGAAGGATCTAGCAAGAGTCTATGCCACTATCGATAGACTCGAAAAGAGTGAAATACGAGGCAATGATCTCGTTAAAAAAGATGAACTCTACCCCTATGTGCTGTTTGTAGCGATTTTGGCACTTTTGGGGTATATCTATATTTACGGCAAGAGGGGCTTTTGATGAAATTTTTGGCCTTTGAGTTTATCCCGCTCATGCTGGTACCTTCATTTATTTTGCTCTATCTGGTTTTTACTAATAAAAGCATGGTAGAGCGCATCTTTGAAGGCGAGATACTATCAAAACTGCGTATCGATCAAGGCGTGCCGAGGTCATTGCGGATTGTGCTACTCTTTTTGGCGCTTTTTATGATGATTTTGGCTATGGCAAGACCGGTCTATCAAAAGGGTGTCATCGAAGTGAGCGCCAAGCAAGCCGATGTGGTCATAGCTCTCGATATTTCTCGCTCTATGAAAGCCAAAGACCTCTATCCGGACAGACTCACTTTTGCCAAACGCAAAATCGATGAGTTTATAAAAGACTCCGAAGGGCTCGGCATTGGAATCATCGCTTTTGCCAAAGATGCTTTTATCCTTTCGCCGATTACCGGCGATAAAACTTCGCTTCGCTATCTTTTGCGAAAACTTGATACGAAGATATTGCAGCTGCAGGGCACAGATTTCATGGCGGCATTAAAAAGTGCCAAACTCCTTTTTGGCTCACATTCGCCAAAAGAGGTGCTTTTGGTAACGGATGGAGGAGACGGAAGCGACTTTGCGCAAGAGATAGCCTTCGCAAAGGCGAACAAAATGCATGTCAGTGTCTTAGCGGTAGGAACGAAAAAAGGTGCCCCCATTCCCGAAGGCTCGGGATACTTAAAAGACAGAAACGGAAAAATCGTCATCGTCCGCCGTAACGATGCCGTCGCAAAACTTGCAAAGGCGACGCAAGGAAGCTATGTAGTCGCTACGATAGGAAGCGGAGATATCCGCAAGCTTCTTGAGCGTTATGAAAGTCTCAATAAAGGAAACGTCACAGAAAAGATAGTGGACCAGGTGGAGTTTTATCCTTATTTACTCGCACTAGCCGTGCTCTTTTTGTTTTTTGCCTTTTTCGATATTCCTCACAAAAAAATCGCTTTTCTTTTGCCTCTCGTGTGGTCGATGCATCTTCATGCAGGTTTGGTGGATTTTAAGATTATTAAAGAGGCCAAAGAGGCTTATGCGCGCGGCAACTACAAAGAGGCGGCTAGGCTTTTTGAGAAGATAGCAACATCGAAACAAAGCCCCCAAAGCTACTACGATTTGGGGAATGCACTCTATAAGGCGGGCCGCTACGAAGAGGCTATAAAAGCCTATAAAAAGGTGCAGACAAGCGATAGGGAGTTGGAGTTTAAGAAACTCTATAATATGGGGAATAGTTATTTTCGTATAGGGCGCTACGAAGAAGCTATAAAGATGTATAAAAAGGCTCTTGCCATCCATGATGATAGAGATGCGAAGCACAATCTTGAATTGGCAAAGCGTATGCAAAAGCGGAAAAAAAAGCCTAATGAAGGGCAGCAGCAAAAAAAACAAAAGAAGCAAAAAAGCAATAAGGGTGAGCAAAAGAAAAAAGACTCTTCCAATAAGCCCGATGCAAAGCAGAAAAGAGAGCACAAAAAGAGCGGCAATCCGGCGCAAAAAGGGCGCAGTATGCCTAAAAACGAACCAATAAGCGACAGAGAAGAGAAAAAGTGGATAAAGCGCATCGAAAAAAACGATACGCCGACACTTCTTTTTAAAGCACCTATCAAAGTCCAAAAAGAGGCAAGCGATGAGAATCCTTGGTAGTTTCATACTTTTTATAACGGTCCTACTGGCTGATGTGAAGGTCTATTTGCAGCAAAATCCTATATACATGGGCGAGCCTGCCAAACTCGTCATCGAAGCGACAGGTGATGAGATAGAGTTGCCAAAGCTAGACAAAATCGGACCATATCCCGTCACGGGCACGACACAGGCCGAGAGCGTTATCAATGTAAATGGGGATTTGACCATAAAAAAGAGCGCCACCTATATCTTCTATCCCGATGCAAATCTTACTATCCCACCCCTTGTGCTTACGGTAGATGGTAAAAAGGTGGAGACTAAACCTGTAAAACTGGTGGTAAAAAAGGCAAAGAGCGATAAAAACGTACTTTTTCGTCTCAAGCTTTCAAAAAATACAGCCTATGTGGGCGAGCCCGTAATCGCGCAGCTAGAGCTGAAAATCAGAAGGACACTGCACATCGTGGATTATCGCTTCGAGATGCCGAAATTCGAAAATTTCTGGGTCAAGGAGTTGAAAACTACCAACAAATATCTCGAAGAGCATGGTGCGTATCTCATCAAACGCATCAAACTCCTGCTTATCCCGCAAAAAGCGGGACGCTATGTTATAGGCCCTGCGATATTTAAATACGCGGTGCCTACGCACAATGTCGATATGTTCGGTTTTAGTGTTACGGCACCGGTGTGGAAGAGCGTGGCCTCCAACAGTGCCGCACTCGTGGCCAAACCGCTCCCGCGGGATGTGGATATCGTGGGGGAGTTTAGCATCGAAGCGAAGGTGGATAGGCGTGAAGTGGATGCAGGAAAGCCCGTCAATCTCACACTCACCATCAAAGGCGAGGGGAATCTGGAGAGTTTCAACGGCATAGAGCTCACTATTCCAAAGGCTAC
>WGBB01000107.1 GCA_015494505.1 Nitratiruptor sp.
ATGGACGGGATGATCGCAGCGATTCGCGCGGGGCTCGACGAGGCCGGTTTTAGCCATATTCCTATTATGAGCTATTCGACGAAATTTGCCAGCAGCTACTATGGACCGTTTCGCGATGTGGCGGAGTCGGCTCCCAGTTTCGGAGATCGGCGCAGCTACCAGATGAATCCCGCTAATAGGCGCGAAGCGATCCTCGAGAGCATCGAAGATGAAACGGAAGGTGCCGATATCTTGATGGTCAAGCCTGCTCTGGCGTATCTCGATATCGTGCGCGATATCAGAGAGGCCACGATGCTTCCACTAGCGGTCTATAACGTCAGCGGTGAGTACTCTATGCTCAAGATGGCGGCAAAAGCCGGCGTGATCGATTATGAAAAGGTGATGATGGAAACGCTCCTTGGCTTCAAGCGTGCAGGTGCCGACATCATCATCACCTATCACGCCAAAGAGGCTGCAAAACTGCTATAATATTCTTTTACTTTGCAGCGAAAGGGTTATGCTTTGAGACACTTTTTGACGCTGGCTGATTTTACGAAAGAAGAGATTTTGGAGATGATTGCGCTGGCACGCCAGATAAAGGCGGAGACCAAGCGCAAGGAGTTTGTCCCCTATCTTGAAAACCAGACCTTGGCGATGATTTTCGAAAAGAGCTCCACCCGCACGCGTGTCAGCTTCGAAGTGGGTATCTATCAGCTTGGGGGCATCGGTCTGTTTCTTGGCAAAAACGATATCCAGCTGGGTCGCGGTGAGCCGATGAAAGATACGGCGCGGGTGGTGAGCCGCATGTGCGATATGGTGATGATCCGCACCTTCGAGCAGAGTAAGCTCGAAGAGTTTGCGGCCTACAGCCGTGTGCCGGTCATCAACGGCCTGACGGACCAGTACCATCCCGTGCAGCTGATGGCAGACTATTTGACGATGATAGAGTTTGGAAAAGAGAAAGACCCGATCATAGCCTATGTGGGTGACGGCAACAACATGGCACACTCGTGGCTGATGCTAGCCGGCAAGCTTGGCTTCACGCTGCGCATCGCCACGCCAAAAGGGTACGAACCCGATGCTGCGGTGGTGGCCCAGGCGCAAGAGTTCGCCAAGACAAGCGGCGCTAAAATCGAACTCCTCAACGATCCCAAAGAGGCCGTCAAGGAGGCTGACGTAGTTACCACCGACACCTGGATTAGTATGGGACAAGAAGAAGAAAAAGAGAAACGTATCAAAGATTTCGCTGGATTTACGGTTGATAGCGAGATGATGCGCCTGGCCAAGGAAGATGCGATCTTTTTACACTGCCTGCCGGCCTATAGAGGCTATGAGGTAAGCGAAGAGGTCTTTGAAGCCCATGCCGATGAGATTTTTACCGAAGCCGAAAATAGGCTCCACGCCCAAAAAGGCATCATGGTATGGCTCGATAGAAAAAGGAGAAGCTAAGTGGAACCGGTTAAACTCAGCGGAGAGAATCTCTTAGCGCAGATCAATAAAATGGCATCACAGCTTGGGATCGAAAATCCCACCAACGTCACCGTGGTGCGTCTCGAAGATACCGAAGATCCCAATAAAAAGACGCTCGAACTGGTACAGGGAACCTGGGAAAATAAAGCCCCCTGGTTCGTCATCGATAGCAAAGACCAGGTCTTCGTGCTCTCCAATCTCGAGTCAATCCTGCATCTGATAAAATCTCTCAACGAAGCGAAGTATGAAAACTTCAATCTCAAACTCGAAAAAGCGATTTTAGAAAACTTGCCCGTCGATTTCAACGATGTTTGGGTGGTGGCGATGAACGAAATCCAAAAGCGCCTAGCCGAGAGCAAGAACAAAAACCTCCTCGATATCGATATCAAAAAGCTTGTCAAAGATATCAAGAAAAACCACCCCAATCTCTTCATGCGCCTGCGTGATTTTCAGTTTCCGCCAAGCGGGGGTGAGTGATGCTCGATTTTGAAAAATTCGTCAAATACTCCCGCCCGGGACCTCGTTACACCAGCTATCCTACGGCCGTGGAGTTTAGCGAGGATTTTCCCTATGAGCGATACATCGAAAAGCTCGAAAACCAAGAGAGCACCAAGCCGCTTTCGCTCTATTTTCACCTTCCGTTTTGTCGCAGCGCCTGCTACTTTTGCGGCTGCAACGTGGTCTTTACCGCTAAAGAGGAGAAAAAAGAGCGCTACATCGACTACCTTTTGCGGGAGATGGAGATTTTGCGCAAACATCTCGATACCGAGCGAGAAGTGATTCAGCTCCATTTTGGCGGTGGGACGCCCACTTTCTTTTCGCCCCAGCAGCTGCAAACCGTCATCGATGCTATCAAGCAGGTCTTTCCCAACTGGAGCGCAGATGCGGAAGTGAGCTGCGAGATAGACCCGAGATTTTTAACCGAAGAGCATATGCAAGTCCTCGCCCAAGGCGGGTTCAATCGCGTCAGTTTCGGTGTGCAGGATTTCGATGAGCGCGTCCAGCAAGCAGTCCATAGAATCCAGAGCTTCGAAGTGACCAAAAACGCAGTAGACTTGGCACGCAAATACGGTATGCAAAGCGTCAATATCGATCTCATCTACGGCCTTCCTTTTCAGACATTAGAGAGCTTCAAAAGAACGCTGGAAAAGACATTGCAGCTCGATCCGGACCGTCTGGCGGTCTTTAACTACGCGCACGTGCCGTGGCTCAAAAAGACGATGCGAAAAATCGATGAGACCACACTGCCAAGCCCCGATGTGAAACTGGCGATTCTCAAATACACCATCGACTTTTTTACAAGCCACGGCTACAAGATGATCGGGATGGACCACTTCGCCAAGCCAGAAGACGAGCTCTTCAAAGCCATCGAAAAGGGAGAGCTCCATCGCAACTTCCAAGGCTACACCACCAAAGGTGGGGCTGATCTCATAGGCATCGGGCTTACGAGCATCGGTGAGGGAGAGGACTACTACGCCCAAAACTACAAAGAGATGGATGCGTACGAGGCTGCCATCGACGCAGGGAAACTGCCTTACCATCGCGGTGTGGAGCTGAGTGAAGACGATAAAATCCGCAAAGCTGTGATTATGGAGCTGATGGCAAACTTCAAGCTCGACATCCCTCGCATCGAAAAGCAGTTTGGCATCGATTTTCGTAGCTACTTCGCAGACGCGCTGGAGGCACTCAAAGAGTTCGAAGAGCAAGAGCTGTTACATATTAGTGAAAAAGCCATCGAAGTGAGCCCCACGGGGACGCTGCTGATTCGCAACATCGTGATGCCCTTCGATGCCTATATGAAAAAGCACGGCGAAGGCAAAAAGGTCTTTAGCAAGACGGTATGAAACTCCTCGTTTTTACCACAAGCCGCGAAATCCGCGAATACAGCGCACGCCACGACAACGAGATCCTACCTAAACTCCTCACCATCGGGGAGTTTCTCGATCGCCTCATCGTTACCGACAAAATCTTCATCGATGAGGAGCTGCGCCACTACTACTTCTATGAAGCCGCCAGGCAGGTGGATTTAGCTGCCCTTGGGATCGAGAGGGATTTCGAAAAGTTCTTGCACCAGGCCGATCTGATCTACTCCTTTTTACTGGAGATGAAGCAAGAGGGTGTGGATCTGGAGGAGATAGCATGCTTCGATGTCTATGCGGAGTATGAGCACCATATCCGTATTCTCCAAGAGCTTTTTACAAAATATGAACGTCTGTTAACTTCACAAGGTTTCACGGATCGACTGGTACTACAAGACTTCTCTATCAACTACGACTACCTAGCGCAATTTCGCGAAGTCGAGATATTTTTAGCAGGCTACCTCACCAAGTTCGATCGCAACCTTTTGAGCCAGATTACTACCCCCCTGACCATTTATTTGGATGTGACACCTTTTAATCTGCCTTTGGCCAAAAAGATGTTCGGTATCGAAAAGACAGGTAGATATCGCATCGAAAATATGCGCGAGGTGCTTCGCGTAGGCGATGCGCCGAGCGTGGAGCGTATCGAAGCAAAAGGGTTCGCCAATCGCATCGACCAGGTGGATTTCGTCTTTGCAAAGATAGAAGAGTTCGTACGCAGCGGCATCGATCCAGCACGCATCGCCGTGGTGCTGCCAGATCCCGTGATGCGTGAATATCTCGAAGCTTTCGATCGGCTTGGCAATCTCAACTTCAGTATGGGAGAGAGCTTCATTTATAGCGATCTCTTTCGCATCCTCGAAGCTTACTACAAAGGCGTGCTCCTTGGTGAACATGAGTTCATACAAAAGCTGGAAGAGGAGACGAAGAGGCTTTTGGACAAAGCCCAAAGCTGGCCGGAACTCAAAGCCGTTATCTTGGAGCTGGCAAATACCAAAGAGAAGATTCTCATCGAAGAGGATCTCTTTCGCTTCGAGCGGCTCGTGGAGCGCCTACAGCTACCGCGCGAGAAGCTCCTTAAGATGCTGCTCTTTCGCTTGGAGAAACTGAGCTTCGATGATG
>WGBB01000108.1 GCA_015494505.1 Nitratiruptor sp.
CCAAAACGGCGGTCTCAAAGTCATCGACGAGGAGCTCGATGTCAATCTCGAAATTCCACATATCGCTTACGTGGAAGTGAAACGAAAAGACTCCAAACCGATTCTTTTTACCAATCCCGTAGATAGAGCGCTTGGCAAGAAATACGACTATCCGGTGCTGATGAATATCTTTGCAAACTTCGATATCACCACCAAAATCCTCGGACGTCATCCAGACGCCATCGCAGCCGAGATCGAAGAGCTTTTGCACATGAAGCCTCCCCAAGGCTGGCGCGAAAAGTTCGATATGCTCACAAAGCTTTTTAAACTCAAAAACGTCTTTCCCAAGCGCCTCAAAGAAAAGGGTATCTGCCAAGAGATGGAGATAGCGTCGCTCCACGACCTGCCGATTCTCAAAACTTGGCCCGAAGATGGCGGCAAGTTCATCACCACCGGCCAGGTCTATACGAAAGATTTGGAAAGCGGCGTACAAAACGTGGGGATGTATCGCCTCCAAGTCTATGACGATATGCGTCTTGGGATGCACTGGCAGATCCATAAAGACGGTGCGCACTTTTTTCATAAATATAAAAAAGCCGGCAAAAAGATGCCGGTCACCGTGGCTATCGGCGGTGATCCTCTCTATATATGGTGCGGGCAGGCACCGTTGCCGCCAAACGTGTTCGAGCTGCTACTCTATGGATTTATAAGAAATGAAAATCCTCGCCTCGTCAAGTCTCTCACCAACGACATCTACATTCCACACGACGTGGATTTTGTCATAGAAGGGTATGTGGATCCAAATACATTCGAAATAGAAGGGCCTTTTGGTGATCACACAGGCTACTATACGCTGCCTGAAGCCTTCCCAGTGATGGAAGTGACCAAGATCACCGCCAAAAAAGATCCCATCTTCACGGCCACCGTGGTGGGTAAGCCGCCTTTGGAAGATAAGTATATGGGATGGGGGACTGAGCGCATCTTCTTGCCGCTTCTCAAAACCACTGCAAGTGATCTGATCGACTACCATATGCCGGAAAACGGGGTCTTTCACAATTTGATCCTAGCCAAGATGGATGTGCGCTACCCCGCACACGCCAAGCAGTTCATGCACGCCTTTTGGGGTGTGGGGCAGATGAGCTTCGTCAAACACGCGATATTTGTGGATAGAGATGCTCCCTATTTGACGGATTACGAAGCCTTCGTGCGCCATGTATTGAAGCGCATAGCTCCCGATAAACTGCTCATCAGCGAAGGGGTGATCGACCATCTCGACCATGCAAGCCCCAAGCAGTTCGAAGGGGGTAAGCTTGGCATCGATGCCACGGGAGAGGAGGTCAGTGAAGGAGTGGCGGAGCCTTTGGAGGATGCTGCGCTTCTATCGAAACTCCAAGCCATCGATAGCGACTTTAGCGACGTGCGCCAATACTACACCGATACGCCAAATCCTATCGCTATCGCGACAATCAAAAAGCGGCGCCGTATCCCAGAGCTTTTCAATGCTCTCACAGCTCTTCAAAAGCACTGCAAAATCCTCATCATCGTGGATGAGGGTAACGACCTCGATAATCCCTACATGCTCGTATGGCGCATTACCAACAATATCGACGCCAAGCGGGATGTGATTACAGAGCCTTTTATTATAGTGGATGCTACCAACAAAAACCCCGGGCTTGGTGAAATAGAGCGCGAATGGCCGCCTGATGTGGTGTGCGATGCGAAGGTGATAGAGGATTTGCGAAAGAGGGGAGTGCTCGATATCGATGAGGAGTTTATACGAAAATATGGTCTCATGTAATATGCTATAATATATCCAAAAAGATATAAGGATAGATATATGGCAACTATCAAAAAGATGATTTCTTTGGATGAAGAGATTGCAAAAGAGCTTGAAATCGTCGCCGAGGCGCTCCATACCACACAAAAAGAGATAGTAGAGCGTGCACTCGATTTTTATTTCGATTATACGGATAGCGTGGTGGCCGATAAGATTCTTGATGATATGAAAGAGGGCAAAATACGAACCTTTACTCAAGATGAAGCATATAAGATTTTGGGTATCGAGGATGAGTGTAAGTGATGGAGATAGAGTATACCGAGATAGCCATCAAAGATCTTTTGCGCTTCGATAAGCCGGACCGCATCCTCATAGCAAAAAAGATCGAGTATTTGGCAGCAAACTATGAAGAGCTTAAAAGAAGTAAAAAAATAACAGAGCTCAAAGGCAAACACAAAGGTCTCTATCGCTTTGTCGTAGCGAGAAAAATACGTGTGCTCTTTCAAGTCAAAAATCACAATGTGACAATTTTAGTGGTGCGGGTGGGAAAGAGAAAAGATATTTATGAGTGAGCTTTTTATCGATTGTTTCGATACGTTTTTCGGAAGATTGGAAATAATAGCCACTGCTAAAGAGCTTATACGGATAGATTTTGCTCATTTGGAAAAAAGAAAACCTAATACAGTTACGGAGCAAACGAAAAGGTGGCTTGAAGCCTACTTCGCCAAAGAGGAAGCGCCGCTGCCGCCTCTCGCACCGGCTAAGACCCCTTTTCGCCAAAAGGTCTATGAAGCGACGCTGCAAGTACCCTTCGGGCAGTGTCGCAGCTACAAAGATATCGCCGTCGCTATCGGACAGCCTACGGCCTATCGCGCCGTGGCGCAGGCTCTGAGATATAATCCCTATATGCTCATCGTGCCGTGTCACCGCATAATAGCCTCCAAAGGAATAGGCGGGTATAATGGCGGCATAGAAATAAAAAAGAGATTATTGGAGTTTGAAGGGTGCGCATCGATAAATTTATGAACGCCGTCAACATCGTTAAGCGCCGCAGCGTGGCACAAGATATGCTCAAAAACCAGGTGGTGCTCATCAACGGTGTGGTGGCCAAACCAAGCAAAGAGGTGAAAGTGGGAGATACGATAACCATCAAATATCTCAAAGGCGACAAGAGCTACGAGGTGCTCCAAATCCCCACCACCAAGAATGTCCCCAAAGCGCGGATGGCCGAATATGTCAAGGAGCTGTGATGTTCGAAAAAC
>WGBB01000109.1 GCA_015494505.1 Nitratiruptor sp.
ATCCAAAACTGGTACCCGGGCGATATCGAAGGTAAAGGCGGTATCTATAACTTCGTCACCAAACGGGGTCTGTGTGAGGGAGAGAACTCCAAAATCACATGGACGCAGGTGGAAACCGGTTCGGTGATAACATGGAAATACCCAAGCTGTATCCTCAAAGGCGACAACTCCGTCGGAGAGTTCTACTCCGTAGCGATTACACGCCTGGCGCAACAGGCCGATACGGGAACGAAGATGATTCATATCGGCAAAAACACCAAAAGCGTCATCATCTCCAAAGGTATCTCGGCGCAAAAGGGCCAAAACAGCTATCGGGGCCTTGTGAAAATGCACGAAAGCGCCAAAGGCGCCAAAAACTTCAGCGAGTGTGATAGCCTGCTGATAGGTGATCGCTGCGGCGCGCACACTTTTCCATACTTAGAGAGCAAATGCGAAAGCGCGCAGATAGAACATGAAGCGACCACCAGCAAAATCAGCGAAGAGCAGCTTTTCTATCTGCGTCAGCGCGGTATCAGCGAAGAGGATGCGGTCAGCATGATCGTCCATGGATTTTGTAAAGATGTACTCAGCAAACTCCCGATGGAGTTTGCCGTCGAAGCCAAAGCACTCTTAGATCTCACATTGGAAGGAAGCGTAGGATGAGCACTATGATGAAAATAGAAAATTTGCATGCAAAAATCGGCGACAAGGAGATCCTCAGAGGGATCGATCTGGAGCTTTTGAAGGGCAAGGTCCATGCCGTCATGGGACCAAACGGTGCCGGAAAGTCGACACTATCAAAAACGATCGTGGGGCATCCCGATGTGGAAGTGACTGAAGGAAAGATCCTCTATAAAGGCAAGAATATCGTAGAGATGGAGCCTGAAGAGCGCGCATTGGAAGGAATCTTCATGTCTTTTCAGCATCCCGTGGAGATCCCGGGCGTCAACAACGCCTACTTTTTGCGCACGGCTCTCAATGCCAAGCGCAAGCACCAAGGGCTTAAACCTCTCAACGCCGCGGAGTTTCTCAAACTCCTCAAAGCCAAAATCAAAGAGCTCGGCATGAAGGAGGAGATGATCCAAAGAAGCCTCAACGAAGGCTTTAGCGGCGGGGAGAAGAAGCTCAACGAGATCTTGCAGATGGAGATCCTCGAGCCAGATTTCGTGATCCTCGATGAGATCGACTCGGGACTCGATATCGACGCACTCAAAAAAGTGAGCGAAGCGATCAACAATATGCGCGACGAAAACCGCACATTCATGATCATCACCCACTATCGAAAGATTCTCGACTATATCGAGCCGGACTACGTGCATGTGCTCAAAAACGGCAAAGTGCTCAAAACAGGCGGTCTGGAGATCGTCGACGCTCTCGAAAAAGAGGGATACAAAATATTTGGGGAAGAGTGATGAAAGTACTTGACCTGCAGTTAGACCAGTTCAAAGAGAAAAAGGCGCTTGTACAAAAGCTCAAATCTATGGGCTTGCCTACGCCAAAAACGGAGCACTATCGCTATTTCGGCATTCGTCCCATCTTCGATCGCGACTATGAGCTTCACAAACCTCGCGTGGTCAAAATCGAAGAGGCGGATCACATCGAGATCGTGGACGGCACCATCACCAAAGCGCCTAAAGAGCTCTACATCGAGTTCCAAAAATCGCCGCGCATCGACGATAGCCACTACGATCAGCTCTACTACATCACGCATCTACTGAGCGATCAGGTGGCGAATATCGAAATCGATGAAGATAGAGAGCTGAAAATCGTCCAAAAGTTCACCCAAAACGGTGCTTTCATTCCTTTTCGATTGCGCATCACCATCGCACCCAATACCCACGTCAAAATATATGAAGAGACCCTGGCTCTAGCCCAAGACACACTTGTAGTCAGCGGCTACGATATCGACATTGCCAAAGACGCATCCCTCGTGATGGTCCAAAATCGCGTCACCAGTATAGAGAGCTTCACGCATATCGCATCGCATGCCGTCAACTGCCAAGAGCAGAGTCGCTATGATTTGTACACCTTCGATTTTGGCAACGCCAAAACACTGCACAACTATCACGTTATGCTCGCAGACTACGCTCAAACCGATCACAATCATGTGATATTCGGCTACGAAGAGGCGAAACTGGGCAATACCTTCCATATCGAAAACAGGGGCAAAGA
>WGBB01000110.1 GCA_015494505.1 Nitratiruptor sp.
AACTTGACGGCAGCGTGGAAGCTCTCGTTATCGTCCCCACCCGCGAACTGGCCACACAGGTGAGCGACGAAATCTTTCGCTTAGGCAAATATCTCGGAATCCGCACAGCTACGGTCTATGGCGGCAGCTCCTATTCGCGCCAGCTCCACCACATCGCCAATGCCAGCGTCGTGGTGGCCACGCCGGGACGCCTCCTCGATCTTCTTAAAAGCGGCAAAGTGGAGCTCAACCCAAGCTTCGTGGTCTTGGACGAAGCGGACGAGATGCTCGATATGGGATTTTTGGACGATATCAAAGAGATTTTCACCTATCTTCCCACCAATCGTCAGACGCTGCTCTTTAGCGCCACGATGCCCGATGCCATCAAAGAGCTGGCACGCCAAATCCTCCACTCACCCGAGTTCATCTCTATCACTAAAAAAGAGGTGACCAACCAAAATATCAAGCAGTTTTTCTATGTAGTGGATGAGCACGAGCGTGACGAAGCGTTGGTGCGACTGCTCGATTTCAAAAATCCCAAAAAAGCTATCGTCTTTTGCCGTATGAAAGTGGAAGTGGACCGTTTGGCCAACTTCCTGAACGCCCAAGGCTACAACGCAAAAGGTCTGCACGGCGATATGCAGCAGCGCCAGCGCGAAGAGACCATCAAATCCTTCAAGCGCGGCAAAACCGAGATCCTCATCGCCACCGACGTGGCTGCCAGAGGTCTCGATATCAGCGACGTGACGCACGTTTTTAACTATCACATCCCTTTCGATCCCGAAAGCTACGTGCACCGCATCGGCCGCACCGGCCGTGCCGGACGCGAAGGGGTGGCCATCAGCCTCGTCACTCCCCACGAATTCAAGCAGCTGCTGCGCATCCAAAAGGCCGTAGGCAGCTCACTGATCAACAAAGAGATCCCCACCTCCACCGAAGTCAAGGACAAAAAACAAAAATCTTTGATGCAAGAGATTTTAGCGCAAGAGGTGACCAGCGAAGCGGTGGAATTAGTCAATCTATTAGAGAGTGAAAACGACCTCTCCACCGTAGCGCTGAAGCTTGCCAGCATGGTGATCAAGCAAGACGAACAGTTTGGGAGTGAGCGCATCGGCAAAAGCCTGGCCGAGATCGAGCGCCTTTTGGAACAAGCGCAGCGCGAACTCTCCCGTCCTGAGAGACGCGGCCGCAACAACCGCAACTTCTCCCGCCAAGGCCGCGGCCACGGACGCAGAGGCTATCGACGCTAATGTGCTATAATTAGTCCAACTCCATCAAAGGATTTGGACTATGGATCTAGCCACCGATCCCAGACGCGCGATACTCGCGGCGATCGAAGAGCGCAAACGGCCCAAAATCGCTAAGATTCAAGAGCTGCTCACCCAAATCGATCGCCTCGAAGCGCAAATCACCGCCCAAAAACAGGAGCTCAAAAGCGAACTCCAAGAGCTTTTCGACTCTCTCGAAGCCCAGATTCGAGAGCTTCCTGAAGCGCAACGCCAAGAGGCCCTCAAAACCCTCGAAGAGTGCAAACTCCAATCCCTCGAATTTCTGGGAATCCTCGCCGAGACTACAGAAAGCGCAATCTTAGGAGCACTCGAAAACGGTCAAAACATCCAAGAGACCGTCACCGAAATCACCAAAGACCTCACCCACCAAACCATCGATATCAACGTAGACCCCAAACATATCAAAGATGTGAGCAAAACCATCATCGGCGTAGCCGCTACTATCGCAGAGGCCAGCGTCAACTACGCCGACGAAATCCTTAGAGGCGCGATTTTGGGCACCAAGCAAGGCATCGCCAAATCGTTGGCCAAATTCAACGAAACTATCGAATTCACCCCCGACGAAGCGCGCAACCTCATCATCCAAAACTATGACGAAATCGTGGAAAACTTGGGCAATATCGAGCTCTTTTGGCACCAGGCCATCGAAGAGGTAGCTTACGGCAGCGAACCCGGCATCAAAGAGCGCATCCTCAAAATCTCCGAATCCACCATCTTCGACAAGCTCAAAAGCGAAGCACAAAACGTCATCGCCAATATCAAAAAGAGCTGGGGTGACCTCATCGCCGAACAGCCCCAAATCAAGAAAAATATCGAAGAGGCCAAGAAGCTAGGCCTTCGCGCCTTCGCAAAAGCAAAAGAGAAAATCGAGGAGACCATTAATGCCATCAATAAGTAAATTTGTAGCGGCTATCACACTCCCTCTGCTTCTGCTCGCCCAAGAGCCCAGCCCCGAAGATCTCCAAAAAGCGATGCAAAACTTTTTGATGCTGATGGAAAAATCCACCGAAGCCCTCAAAGAGATGAGCCAAACGGAGCAAAAGGCGGTGCCGGAGTCTCGCAATAGCTGGATGCTCTACTACAAAGAGGTCAAAAACGGCGCCAAGGTGCAAAAGCGCAGCGACATACTCATAAAAACTCAGATCGAGTATCGCTACTTTCGCGACCAAAACATCAGCGCATCTACCATCCTCGTGACGGTACGCGATGGCATCGTGGAGCTCTACGGCAAAGTCCATAGCACCGAAGCTGCCCAAAAAGCTATCGACCTCGCCCTCACCACACGCGGTGTGAAAGAAGTTATCAGCTACCTCATCGTCAAAGAGCCCCAAAAACTCTCCCTATAGTGCAACATAAGTAGCTCAAAAAATTTGAGCGTTGCTCTATAATACGTAGAAAAAAGGAGCGACTATGAACGAGCTACGTGAAGCGATGCTGCTCAATACCCTCGTCTTCGAAACACTTGGGCAGCCTGAAAAAGAGCGCCAATTCAAACTCAAGGCCCTCAAGAAGTGGGGATTCGATCTGGTCTTTGGCAAGAAAAACGGCGAAGAGGCCTACTTTATGGCCCAAGAGGGTAAAAAGAGCGGCGATACATACGAGAGCGAAGGGGAGAGCTACGAAGTAAAAGAGATCCTCGCAGAACTTCCCAAAAACACCAAAATCTTCGCCCATATCGAAATGATCGAAGGGCGAGCGTATCTATGCGTGGATTTGCGCGACGAAGAAAAAACGAGCGAAATCTTGCGCCTGCCGGCCGGCGAGATATTGCTGGCATTCTTGCACAAACACAAATTTACTCACATCATCAACGCCCTGCGTAATATCGGTAGTGCCGCAAGCCTTGTGAAACATCACGGCGAGGAAGGCAAGCCTATGCCTTTTGATGAGCTGCCGCCGGTACCCAGACGCTTCTTACGCGAAGCCAAAAAAATCGAAAAAGAGATGGGCTTTGGGCGCGTGGCACTGGCCTATTTTGGCGAAAACAAAGATGGAAAGGCGCGCTTTTGGATGGAGTGGATGGTGCCTACCATCGCGCTTTTCGATGAACATATCGCCCAAAAAATCGACAAAGCCCTCGCGGAGTTTGCCTGATGCTGCTCGCTTGGAACGCCATAGCGCCAGAAGGCGGCGCATTTTTGCGCGATGAAAAGGGTGCGTATATCCCCCGCAACGAAATCGAAGAAGCCATAGAGAGCGCGCTGGTCTTTTACCATATCAAAAAGGACAAAGCCCTCGAAGCGAAGGTCAAAAAGCTGATACTCGCCGCCGATACACGCCCAAAACTCAAAAGCCTCGCCAAAGATATCAAAAAAGAGGTATTTGTGCGCCATCCCTACGAAGTGTCAATACCTGAAAAAATCTATCTCCCCGAAGATGGCATCCAAAGAGTTGCTAT
>WGBB01000111.1 GCA_015494505.1 Nitratiruptor sp.
AGAAGATGGGAAGCCTCAAAAGCCTCATCTCTATGATCCCCGGAATGGGCAACATGGCCAAAGCCATCAAGGATCTCGATCTCGAAAACTCCCAAGAGATCAAGAAGATCAAGGCGATGATCAACTCCATGACGCCAAAAGAGCGTAAGGATCCGGATCTGATCATGAAAAACAACTCCCGCAAGCGCCGTATCGCGCAGGGAGCGGGACTGACGCAACAAGAGGTGAACAAGATCCTCAAGCAGTTCAACAACGCTGCGAAGTTTGCTAAGAAATTTGCCGGCAAAAAAGGGATGCAAGATATCCAAAACCTCATGAAGCAGATGGGCGGACAGGGGATGCCGCCTATTCGCTGATATTTTGACTACTTTGCATCGCGGTGCAAAGTGGTTAAAATATAACCTCAAAAAACAAAGGAGAAAAAAGTATGACGGTTATTAGACTTGCACGTTTTGGTAGAAAGAAGCGTCCTTTTTATCGTATCGTGGTAACGGACAGCAGAAAAAGACGTGATAGCGGCTGGATCGAAATCATCGGATACTACAATCCACTCACTGACCCATCCACCGCAAAAATCGATCGCGAGCGTCTTAACTACTGGCTCGGCGTAGGTGCGAAGATGAGCGAGCGTGTCAAAAAAATCAGCGAGTGGGCAGAAGATAAGTAATGGTCAAAGATTTTGTAGAGAAATTTGCCAAGCTCTTGGCCAACCATCCCGAAGATATCGAAGTGGTCTACGAAAAAGTGAACGACACTTTCGCGCAGATCACCATCTTTGCCAACAAGGCCGATGCCGGCAAAATCATCGGCAAAGAGGGCAAGATGATCGGTGCCATCAAGACCGTGATTTCGGGATGCAAAGCAAAAGATGGAGTGAGCTACAAAGTCAACGTCCAGCCCAAGGAGTAGGGTGTGAAGAAGTTGGCCGTGGCGAGGCTGGGTAGAAGCGTGGGTCTTAAAGGAGAGCTGCGCTTTTTCGACCTATCCGATTTTCCCGAGCAGTTCAAAGAGGGAGCCACGTTTGCCAGCGACCGGGGCGAGCTGCAGATCGAGCGCATCAACCCCAAGCGCGGGACCATCAAGTTCAAAGGCATTGACACCCCAGAAGATGCCAAACGCCTCACAAATGCCTACCTCTATAGCGACGAAGAGTCCACAAAATCGCAGATGCAGCTGGATGAGGATGAGTACTTTTGGTTCGACATCATCGGCTGCGAGCTTTTTGAGGGAGGTGAGAGGCTCGGCAAAGTGGCTGAAATCCAGCGCCTACCCAGCGCCGACTATCTCGTGGTCGAGACGGATGAGAAGCTCAGAGGCGAGGGCTATGCCAAGAGCTTTCTCGTTCCATTTTTAGATAGATTCATAGGCGATGTGGACGTAGCCGCTAAGCGCATCGAAACCAAAGGCGCCAAGGATATCCTGGAAGCTTCATGAAAATAACCTTTCTTACCCTTTTTCCGGATATCATGCGCTGCTACTTTAGCGACTCAATCCTTAAGCGTGCCATCGAGCGCGGGCTCTTTAGCGTAGAGTTTGTCGATTTTCGCGACTTTAGCAAAGACCGCTACATGAAGGTAGATAAGCCAAAGGTGGGCGGGGGTGCAGGGATGCTGCTGGAGCCCCAGCCTCTGGCAGATGCCATTGAAGCTGTGCGCACGAGCGATTCGTGGGTGATATTTCTCACGCCCGTGGCCAAGCGCTTCGTGCAAAACGATGCTAAGAGACTAGCAAAAAAGAGGCATCTCATTTTCGTATGCGGCCGCTACGAGGGATTTGATGAGCGGCTTATCGAGATCTATGCCGACGAAGTGCTGAGCCTGGGTGATTTCGTGCTAACGGGCGGCGAGCTGGCTGCTATGGCTATGACGGATGCGATAGTGCGCAATATCCCTGGAGTCCTGGGCAACGAAGCGTCGCTGGCCGAAGAGAGCTTCGAAGAGGGGCTCTTGGAGGCTCCGGCATTCACCAAGCCGGACGAGTTTCGAGGTAGAGTGATCGTTAAAGAGTTTCTAAAGGGAAATCATAGTAAAATTAGCGCCTTAAAATATGATATGGCTGTGGCGAGGACGAAATATTACAGACCTGACAAAAGGATAGCAGATGAGAAATAAGTACATCGAGCACTTCGAAAAAGCGCAACTCGAAGCGAAACAAGTACCCGAGTTCAAAGCGGGAGACACCGTACGCGTGGCTGTGGAGATCAAAGAGGGAGACAAGACTCGTATCCAGAACTTCGAAGGTGTCTGCATCGCCATTCGCGGACAAGGAACGGGACGCACCTTTACAGTGAGAAAAATCGGTGCCAACAACGTGGGTGTAGAGAGAATCTTCCCCCTTTATAGCGACAGCATCAAAGATATCAAAGTGATCAAAAAAGGACGCGTTAGAAGAGCGAAACTCTACTACCTCAGAGATCGCCGCGGTAAAGCCGCAAGAATTAGAGAGCTTAACAAGTAAGCCTCTAATACTCTTGCGCTTTGCGCACCATCCTTTCGAAATACTTCTTTGCCTTCTTCGCTTTTGCGTAATCTTCCATAAAATAGATGAGTTCATAGTTGCGCTTAAAGGCGCCATTGGACCAGTTGGCCGAACCAAAGACGAGGCGCTTGCCGTCGATAATGGCCAGCTTTATATGCATTTTGCCGTAAAATTCCCC
>WGBB01000112.1 GCA_015494505.1 Nitratiruptor sp.
AAAATTTGGCGATGATAAGCATTCCCACGGCTAACAAGATGCCCCCCGCCGAGTAGATGGAGGGCTCGAGGGGCTGGTAGATAACAAAGATACTCCCCACCGAAAGCCCCGTAAAGAGGGAGTTGAGGAGCTTGTAGAAGATGTAGCGTTTAAGACGTAGTCTCAAAAGCTGCCTTCGATACCGATGTAGTAGGTTCGTACAGCGTTTTCGGGATAGATTACGTTATTTTTGTAATCGTTTCTGACCACCACCATATTTTTGTACCCAAAGAGATTTGTCACTTTTGCAAAAAGACGCACATTGTTTCCAATTCTATATACAACGTTCACGTCGGTTGAATTGTATGGTCTTTGACGATATTTAAAATTGTTTTGGAAGTCACCCAATGCATATGCACTAGAGCGGTAGGTATGTGTTATGTTTGCGCGCAATTTCTCCCAGTACATATCGAGTCCCACCGTAAGATTATGTTTTGAAACGCCTGGTATCTTTTTGCCTACAAATGTCGATTGGTCATCATCCTTGATTTTGGTGGAGACGTAGGAGTAGTGTACAGACGTAGCTAGATTCACACCGAATTTTCTTCTATACTCTATATCCAAGCCTCGTTTGCGTGTCTTATCGAGTGTAGTATTTTGGTATGTTGATGGATTGTAATAAATCTCGTCTGAAACGTTTGCTTGATAGAGAGCTATTTTGAGTTTCTCATCTTTTGTAATACGATTAAAACCTATGGTATGTGTCTTTGTTTTCATAGTATCTATAAAATCGTTGAAGACATACGTATTCGTAGCAAAATCGTATCTAAAAAAGCGGTCCACATCAGGAAACTGATAGGCTTTCGTAAAGTTAGCAAAAAGTGCGTTTGCATCTGATATCTCATAATTATAACCGATCGTCAGAGCATTTTGCTTGTCACTCCTTTGCAATGTCTGTGATGTAGAAAGATATTTGTATTTCACTCGCTCTTGGCGCACACCCGCAGTGAGCCTATGAATTCCGAAAATTTTCTCAAGATTTGCAAAATATCCATAATGAGATTTTCTCACACTGTCAAAACTCTTTCTTTCACCCCCGAAACTCGTTGCTCCAGCAAGAACATGCCAACCGTTTTTCTGTACATCCAGTTGGACATCATATTGCATATAATCATACCGTGCAACATAAGAGGAGAGTGGAAAGGATGATTTTTTGTCAGATTTCGAAGCATCTAGCTTAATCGACACTTCGGGAGCTATTTGGTAACGCACATAACCACTTACTGCGGTATCATGTAAAATTTGATAATTATATGTTTTGCCGTTCCATCCGACCGGCCCTTCTTGTTTGGGATTTTGATCAAATTGCTCTTTGGTTATAGGGTTTGCATAGTAGTTGTCGGTTTTTGCAAAATTGGCTTCAAATCCATATTCTACTTTGTCCGTAGGGAAAAAGGCGGCTTTTATGAAATTGGAAAGATTTTTATGCCTGATAGACGGGATATCGTCATGGATACGGCGAAAACCTTTACTGCGATAAAGATCAAGCAGGTATGTCGCATAAAATTGCTCTCCGTACAAACCGCCACCAAGCTTGAGACCGCTTGTTTTGTAATTTCCTTTGAATATGCGATATCGCACACCTTTGAGAGGCTTGGTAATGATATTGATCACTGCAGCCGTGGCACCGTCGCCATAAAGTACCGCTCCCGAACCTTTGAGTATCTCAATTTTCTCGATGCTCTCTATAGGAATAGACGCTAATAGCTGCGGCATCAGGTCGATATTATTGAGTCTTCTACCATCTACCGAAACCACGATATTTTCATAGCCGCTCTCAAGACCATAGCCGTGCACATCGATACGAGGAGAAAATCTATTACCGAAACTTGACGCTACATTGATGGATGTATATCTATTGAGAAATTCTATGAGGTCTATCGCTTCTGAAGATGCGATATCTTTAGCCGTGTAGACTTCGTAATTTGCGGTTGCTCGCAGTTCGCTACTTCGTATACCTTCTGCTTCGACGGTAATAGTTTCTAACTCTAGGTCATCGCTTTCATCTTCTTTGGCAGTGTGTTTTTGCACTTGCACTTCGTTGTGCTGCACACTCGAAGCCAACGCTTGAAGCTGTACCATAGAAACTGTTGCGGCAATTGCAGCTAAAGAAAAGTAGCGCTTTTTAAACCCTTTGGCAATCATTGTTCCTCCTTTTAGTATTCTATGCCGCGTCTAGCCTGGACGCCTTGGTCGAAGTAGTGCTTGATCTTTCTCATCTCGGTCACGAGGTCAGCTGCTGCGATGAGCGCAGGCGTCGCGCCGCGACCCGTGAGGATCAGCTCACACTCTTTTGGTCTCGCTTCGACGAGACGTAGGATATCCTCTTCGCTGAGGATCGAAAAGTGTATTGTAACAAGTATCTCATCCAAAATCACCAGATCAAACCCTTTTTCATAGAGCCGAAAAACCCTCTCATACTGGCTACGCACCAGGCGCTTTTGCTTCGCGGTCGGAGCGTCGTAGATGAAGCTGCCGTCCCAGCTGCGATCCACCAGAGCTCCCAAACGTTGCAGCATCTGCACCTCGCCGCTGGGCCACGCCTTCATAAACTGAAAGAAGGCCACCCTTTTTCCGGCAGCCAAACTACGCAGCGCCACACCCGCCGCAGCCGTGGTTTTACCTTTGCCTTCACCCGTATAGATCTGTACCATGACCGCCTCGCTTTTTGGGTACAATATAGCAAAAATCCAAACGAGGTGACAATGAAAATCCTCTTTGCACCCAGCGAAGCCAAGCGCATAGGCGGTGACAGTACGCAAATGCAGTTTTGTTTCGCCATCGATAGAGACGAAATCCTCCAAAAGTACGATGCTCTGACGAAAAGCGGCGACGAAGCCGCACTCGCCAAGCTCTATGGCACCAAGGAGCGCTACGATATCGATATCTTCGCCTCCCCCACTCTCAAGGCAGTGCGCCGCTACACGGGCGTAGCCTACGAGTACTTGGGCTATGACGAGCTTCACTTTACGGCGCAAGAGTTCATCGACCAAAACCTCATCATCTTTTCCAATCTCTTCGGACCCTTGTGCGCCAGCGACCTGATCCCTTTTTACAAACTCAAGCAGGGCTCGAGCGTGGATGATATCAAACCCGAAAAGTACTATCACGAGCGCTGCAAGAATCTTTTAGAGGGCGAGGAGATCCTCGATCTGCGCGCGGGCTACTACGAAAAGTTCTACAAACCGCGCTTTTGCATCAAGATGAAGTTTCTTAAAAACGGCAAAGTGGTGAGCCACTGGGCCAAGGCCTATCGCGGAATGGTACTGCGCCAAATCGCCGAGAACCGAATAGCGAGTTTTAAGGAGCTGCGCGATTTCGCCTTCGAAGGACTTCAGCTCATCGAAATCCAGAGCAAGAAAAACGAAGAGATTTGGGTAATGGAGGCCAAGAGCTAATGTGCCTCATCATCACCGCGGTCTTCACCGTTTTGGCATTCAACGCGCTCTTGCTTCACGACACACCAGCGGCGCTGCTCTATGGCGCGATAGCTCTTCTTTTTGCGGTCTTGATGGGGCTTAATATCAAAAGAGTTTGGAAGAAGCGGCACGAAGAAGCTTCAAAATAAGCGTAGGAATAGGAGCGCTCGCTATTTCATCTCTGCTTAGCCAGATAAATTCCCCTTTGGTTTCTTCTGCATAGAGATAGGCATCGATATTGTATTTGGTGTAGTTGTGTT
>WGBB01000113.1 GCA_015494505.1 Nitratiruptor sp.
GCGCTTCTGGATCGAGCGCTACGTTCGTTTCAAGCTGACGTCGCTCTCTAACAGACAGGTCAAAGATACCCAAAAACTCCAAGAAATCATCAAACAGTTAACACTCGGTACAGCCGATATGAACGAACTCGCTCAGCTCGCAAGAGCTGCACGCAATGTAGGACTCATAGGTGTTAACACCTATTTTAAGCCCCTTGAGAAGCTCTATGCGTTCATGTGTGATATGGGACTGGCAAGTATGAAAGAGATCGATGAGGAGATGATAATCGACTTTCTCACCTCCTCTACCGCAGGTCTGAGTGATGCGACGAAGAAAAACTACCGCATCGCGATGATCAACTTCTTTTCCTATATAGACAAAAATAACGAAGATAAACATATCTACGATATAGAGCTCAAAAACTGGGGAGGCCTCAAAGGCAAAGCCGGGCAGAAACTGCCGGTCTTTTTGGAAGAAGATGAGATCGCGCGATTCCTCGAGGCGATCGATACCTACCCTTTTCAGACTGAAATAGCCGCACGCAACCGCGCCATCATCAAACTCATCATCTACACGGGAATTCGCGTCTCGGAAGCCATCAATCTCAAAGCAAAAGATATGATCTACCAAGAGGGCGTCTATCTTGTCAAAATCATAGGCAAAGGCAACAAAAGCCGCGTGGTGATGATCAAAGCCGACAAGATCCAAAAGGATCTGGATGAGTGGATGCACTATCGAAGATGCGAAGACGGGTATCTTTTTTGCAACAAAAAGGGCACTCCCCTCACCCAGGCCTATATCAGCCGCATAGTCGAAAAGATACTGCTTAGCTGCGGCATACGCAAGGAAAAAAACGGTGCGCACATGCTGCGCCACACATTCGCCACATTACTGTATAATAAGAGCAAGGACCTGGTCCTCGTGCAAGAAGCACTAGGTCATGCGAGTCTCGATACGTCGCGTATCTATACGCATTTTGACAAAGATAGGCTCATGCAAGCAGCGAGCATTATGGATGACTTGAAGGAGTGAGTATGCAGGTAAAAGAGTGCCAAAGCCTCGAAGAGGTACGCAGCGAAATCGACAAAATCGACGAAGAGATCGTCAAGCTTATCGCAAAGCGTAGTAAATACGTCAAACAGGCAGCGAAGTTCAAAGAGAGCGTCGAAGAGATAAAGAGTGACGAGCGCATAAACGACGTGCTCAACCATGTGCGCCATTTGGCCGGAAGTCTGGGTATATCACCCAATCTCGTGGCAGATATCTTCAAAATCCTCATAGATAAGATGGTGGAGATGGAGATAGAGGAGTTCAAAAACGGCGGAGCCTACTGAGGCTTCGCGATAGCCTTCGGTTTTTCTATCGTCTTCTTCTCCACTTCCAAGAAGATTTCTACCCTATTATTTCTGCGTTTGAGCATCGGATTGTTCCAGGTATAGAGCGGTTTTGTGTCTCCATAGCCTGTGATAAAAAAGCGTGAAGGATCGACCCCTTTTTGCATCAGATACATCGCCACCGCTTCTGCCCTTTTGAGGGAGAGGTCCCACGCATCTTCGACTTTGGGAGGAAGCGGTTCGCCGTCGATAATAAACGCATGTCCTGCCACTTTGATATGAAACTTCTCTTTGGCTTGCAGTGCTTTGAGCTGGTTGGCTATACCATCCAGCGCTTCGCGGGCCTTGGGTGTGAGTGTGTAGCCGTTATCTTCGAATAAAACGTCGTTAAAGAGGCGCAAAAGTACGTACTTGCTCGTTACCGCTATCTGAAAGCCGGAAACCGGCAGTGCCTTTTTGATGCGTTTTTTGATTTTAGAGACCACATCGGGCGAAAAAGGGACTATCGGTTTGATGATGCTGATACGTTGGGGTTTAAACTGAGGCTCACCCTGGAAATAGGAAAGAAATTTGAGGGCCTTGGTGATGTCTACGGTACTCATGGCATACAAAAGGATAAAAAAAGTAAGAAGCAACGACATCAAATCCCCGAAGCTCACCAGCCATCCGGGAATACTAGGACACTCTTCTTGTTTTTTGCGAGCCATCAGCTTATTCCTTCAAGGTCTATGACAAACTCCACGCGCCTATTTTTTGCTCTATTTAGGGGCGTATCGTTGGGAGCGACGGGGTCATACTCCCCTCTTCCCTCGGCACTTAAAAGTCTCTTGTCGTATCCGCACTGTACAAAAAGCCGCAGGATGTTCAGTGCCCTGTATGCAGAAAGCTCCCAGTTGTTGGCAAAACGATCGCTTTTTATAGGGGTGCTGTCTGTATATCCTATGATATCGAGTTTAAAACCACTCTCTTTGAGGCGATTGCAAAGCGTCAAAAAGTAGGCTCGGGCTTTGTCTGTAGGTAGTGCGCTACCGGGCAGAAATATCTTATCGCTTGCTACGCGAAGGATTATGCGTGAACCATGATCGATGACTTCAGCCTGGATTCCCTCTTTTTGCAAAGTTTGAGTAAGATCGTGGAGCTGTTTGAGAAGCTCTTTTTTCTTTTTGATTTTGGGGTACATATCTTTAAATTTGAGTTCCACTTTATTGGGAATGAGAGTGCGAGCCTCTTGCGTAAGTTTGCGGCCTCCGAACGCTTCAGTAAGCCCTCGTACGGATTGGTAGAACTTTTCTACAGAAACGGTACTCATGGAATAAAGAAGGATAAAGAAGGTAAGAAGGAGCGACATCAAGTCCCCGAAGCTCACAAGCCACCCGGGGATGCTTGCGCACTCCTGTTTCTTTTTTCTTGCCATCTCTTATCCCGCTACTTCCACTCCAAAGAGCGCAGAGAGTTGCTGTTGCAATGAATTGGGGTTGACCCCCTTTTCGATACTTTTGATTGTGATAAGGTACGACTCTTTATAAAGCAGCAGCTGGTCTTTATAGTATTTGAGCTTTTTTGCTACGGGGATGCACAAAACGTTGGAAAGTACCGCTCCGTATAGTGTCGTGATCATCGCTACGGCCATCCCTGGTCCTAGTGCAGCAGGGTCGGAGAGGTTTTGGAGCATCTGGATAAGACCTATGAGTGTTCCGATCATCCCAAGAGCCGGGAAGAGCTCGCCTAGGGCATCCCATACTTTCACTTCCGTTTCGAGTTTTTGGTCTTCCTGGGCGATGGCGTTTTCGAAGTTGCTTTCTATCTCTTCGACGCTTTGGCCATCGATAAGCATGCGCATCATGTTTCCCAGGATTTTGTCCTTTTCATAAAACTGATCAATTTCCGATTCAAGCGCCAAAATACCCTCTTTTCTCGCTTTTTTCGTAACTTCTGTTAAAAATTCGATGAGCTCGAGGGGGTCGGGTAAGGAGGGTTTGAAGACTTTGCCGATAGCTTTGACACCCGAGAGGAAATCTTTAAGAGGAAACGCGGCAAGTGCAGCAGCGAAACCGCCGCCTACAACGATGAGAATCGAAGGACCGTTGATAAAAGCACCGGGACTTCCACCTATGACGATAGAGATGATGATAAGAAGCCATGCACCGCCAAGACCTATGAGCGTTCCTAAATCCATAGCTGTCCTTGCAGAGGATATCTATGGCGATTATCGGATGGCGGGGCTATTTTTTGAGTCGGTCTACGATATTTTGCATCGCTTCCATCATCTCTTCATAATTACTGAAGTATTGCTCTTTTTTAGTGCCGTCACGATAGAGGAAGATGAGCGCGAAGGAGACGAAATCTACATGCTCTTTATTTTCTTGGTACCACTCTAAGGAGATAGTGGTACGTTCCTCGCCGTGTTGTATGTAAATGGCAGGATAGATGTTTTTGAGATTCTCTAGATCCATTATTTGGAGCCGGGCTCTTTTTCTACGATTTCTCGGCAAACGATACAGTAGCGTGCAAAAGGCTTGATCTTAAGACGCAAAGGCTTGATAGGCTCACCGCACATTTCACAGATACCGTAGTCACCCTCTTTGATCTTTTTGAGGGCGTAGTCTATCTCCTTGAGCTCTTGGAGCTGTTGCTGCTGGATGGCTTCTTCGATCATATTGTCGGTACAAAGAGCGGCATAGTCACCTTCGTCGTTGATTTCAACGTTTTTGAGATCTTCGATCTCTTCATCTGTTTGGAGAAGATTTTTTAGGATCTGCTCTTTTCTTTCTAAAAGCAACTTTTCGAAAAACTGTATATCCATTCAATACTCTCCATCATAAAATTTGCGCAATTTTAACATAAAAAACTTTTTTGTTTATTAATTTAAATATAAAAAAAACTTAATTTTGGTATAATGCGAAAAAATATTTGAGGAGAGAAAATGAGTGAACTTAAAAAG
>WGBB01000114.1 GCA_015494505.1 Nitratiruptor sp.
ATTTCGGCGCTGATGAGTGCCTTTTTGCAAAATGGCGACGAAGTGGTATGTGTGGGAGGGCTTTTTGGAGGGAGTTTCGCTCTTTTCAACGAAACATTGCCACGCTTTGGTATAAAAGCCCGCTTTTTTTCTTCAGCCGACGAGGTGGAGGTGAGCGACAAGACCCGTATGATCTACTGCGAAAGTGTGGGCAATCCCACTACCAAGATAGTGAACTTCGCCAAGCTCTCGAAGCTGGCCAAGGAGTATGGCCTGCTTTTTGTAGTGGACAATACCATCTCACCCTTGCTATTCGAGCCCTTTGGGTGGGGAGCGGATATCGTAGTCTACTCCACCACCAAGATCGTAGCCGGCCACTCCCAGGCCCTTGGCGGAGCCGTGGTCTATAAAGAGCTACGAAAAGAGCTATTCGAGAGATTTCCGTTTTTAAAAACCTTCCATGAAAATCTGGGCAAAGATGCTGTGATGGGCGTGCTCAAGAAGCGGGCGCTGCGAGATTTTGGGATGAGTATGAGTGCCTATCACGCCTATTTGAGCGTTTTGGGTCTTGAGACCCTGGCCCTTCGTATCCCACGAGTGACCCAAAGTGCCCAGCAGGTGGCCGAGGCGATGAGGGATGTGGCAGAGGTCTATTATGAAAGCGACGATCGCTATTTTCCTCATGGTATCGGGCCTATGATGGCTATCGATTTGGAGACTAAAGAGCGGGCCTTCGCATTTTTGAAACGCTCCAAAATGCTCTATATCACCGCCAACATAGGAGACGCCAGGACGCTTGGTCTGCATATGGAGAGCACCATCTACAAAGATTTCTCGCCAGAGCACAAAAGATTTTTGGGTATTACGCCAGGACTCGTGCGTCTAAGCATCGGCCTTGAAAATCCAGATCTTTTGATAGAGGATTTTTTGGCGGCCGCAAAATAGTGAACTAGTATCTATTTCAATTTCAAAACGAAATTTTTGCCAAGACCTTTGATCCCTCGGTTATCGATATTGTATATGACTATCTTATCTTCATAGCGCTTGATGATGGTATTACCTTTCGTGGGAATGAGATGGATGATATCTTCAATCTGTCTGGCTCTGTCCACCACATAGCCGGTAGGTCGAATTTTTATACCATAGCGTCGGAGCAAAGGAGCGAAGCTTGCAAGCAGTCTGTTCGCTTGTGGGGCGAAGCGCAAATTTTTGGGATCTTGAAATACTCTTTTGACTATTTTGACTCCCGCCATCCGCTTTTGCGTGCTGCTTTTTACTATGTTCTCTTTAAATAGATTGTGTCTGCCCAGCACGCTGATGGCGGCTCTATCCTTGCAGCTCGATACGTAATTGTGTATGAAATTGTCGTAATTGGTATTTTTACCTCTTATCCCACCGGCATTTTTGCTCTTGGCCGTTGTGCCGTTGCAGTAGAGATAGTTGTGCAAAAAATCGACTCTATCCACTTTGTTGAGGGAGCTTCCTTTGCCGTTGTAGAGTATCAAATTGTTTTTGACTAGATACCGTCCTTCGTAATGGCCTTTTTTCGCTCCTTTTTTACTGGCGTCATCCTTTTGCTGGAGCAAAAAGCTCTCTCCTTCATCTATGACAAGTTTGCTAAATCCCTTTTTGAAAACATGGGAAAATATACGACTTTCATTTCCAAAAAAGAGATTGTTTATTATTTTCACTTTGGCAGCTTTGGAGTTATCGATTTGGTTGATATTTTTTATGACCAATCCGCCTGTACCTCCTGTAGACCACCAGGCGTTGTTGTAGATGATATTGTGATCGATGGTGAGATAGTCGCATCGTCTAGTGCACTTTATGCCGCTGGCTGTAAAATAGCCTATCGTATTGTTGCGAAGGAGTATGTGATGTCCCGAAATGGCGATACCGATTTGTCGTAATTCTTTGCTTGGTTTCCACCACTGCTTTATCACATGCTCGTAGTCCAATCTGTCGCTAAAACCCCTAAAATTCAAATCCTCTATTGTCAGGTATCTTCCTTTGATTCTCCATGGCGTTCGTATTGTCACATTCTCTTTCTTTTTCGCTCGGATGAGGAGAGGAGCTTTTTTATCGCCACTGCATTTCATGAGAGGAAATTTTTTTGTATAGTTGCCCTCATGGAAAATGATACTATCGCCACCACGGGCGATTTTGCAAATTTTTTTGATTTTCATAGGAGCATCATCGGGATAAAAATCAAATTCTCTTGCCCCTAAAGTTTCGATAACTATTATGATGAATAGAAGAAAGAAAAATAGATATCGCATGGGCCACCTTTTTGAGATAATCATACCACAATAAAACGACAGAGTCATACCCACGATACTATGTACTTTAAGCAACAAAAAGCTATACTATATAAAAAAAACTTATCGAGGTGGATATGAAAAAAGAGACGATTGCCCTGCATGCCGGATATGAAAAGGATGAACAAAAGACAATGGCGGTGCCGATCTATATGACAACTGCCTATGCCTTCGATAGTGCAGAACACGCCGCCAATCTCTTCGCTCTCAAAGAGCTTGGCAATATCTATACCCGTATCGGCAATCCGACGACCGATGTGTTGGAAAAGCGTTTTGCCGCTTTGGAGGGAGGCGAGGCGGCACTGGCCACCTCCAGTGGTATGGCGGCTATCAACTACAGCGTACTCAATCTCGTAGAAGCTGGCGACAATATCGTAGCGGCCAATCAGCTCTACGGCGGGACTGTGACCCTCTTTACTCA
>WGBB01000115.1 GCA_015494505.1 Nitratiruptor sp.
AGGAAAAGCATGAAGATTATGATTGCAAGACGATACCGATACATTCTTGACATACCTCGTTTATGTGTTCTTTATTTTTGTAGCGTTCCCAAAAGGGATAGCTACGACACTGCTGTGGACGCACGGGGTAGATGGTACATCCTTTATCGAAAAAGATGCAGTGGTGCTCTCCGCCAATTTTTAGCTCTTTAAGGCTATAGCGATACCCCACTTTTCTGCAGTATTCATCCAAAAAGCGTTGCGTATCTATTTTTAGAAACTCAGAGATGTTATGAATCTCTTTTTTACTGAGCCATACATAACCGCTTTGGCCTTTGCAACAATTACCTTCACAGCGTGCGCAAGCACTCGGATCAAAGGCGAAGTCGTATCCTTCTTGCGTAATTAGATGTGACATTTTATGCTATAAACCCCCACTTCTTGAAATATCTTTTTGGTCTCCTCGCGATACTCGCCATCTTCAAAAACTATGAGTGGCGGCACTATCTTACTCAGACTCTTGGAGCTCTTTTTGGCATATATCATCACAAGCGTTGCGTCTTTGTTGCTATTTGGATGCACGAACTGCATAGCCTCGACGGTAAATTTATAGCGCGAGAGCTTTTCGATGAGCTCTTGCGTCTGCTTCGCATCATAGCAAAAGATAAGCGCCCCTTTAGGTCTTAGTATCTGGTTTGCCTTTTTGACGAACTCTTCAAAGGGCATATGCCCGGAATAGCGTGCCATATCCACCATAGGGTTTTTGCTGCGCAGTACTCCCGTATGGTAAAACGGGGGATTGGTGATGATGTAGTCGTAGCGTTTTTGAAAGTGCATATGTAAAAAGTCACCGAGATAGATATGGATAGGCAGCTTGTTGGCTTTTGCGTTGATTTTGGCATATTGGACGAAGCGCTCTTGTAGCTCGATAGCATCTACCTCCACATCGAAATCTCGCTTTGCCAGTAGCGCTAAGATACCGCTTCCCGTTCCAACATCCAGTACGGCACCCTGCAGCCCTATGCGTCGGATAAAGTGATAAAGAAAAATGGTGTCACTGTTATAGCAGTATCCTTCTATAGGCTGGTAGATGATCATCGCTCCCCTTTTGTCTGCTATAATTTTAGCTAAAAAAGGCTCACCTATGATACTCATTCCAGCGCGTCTTGCTTCTACGCGTTTTCCCAAAAAGGTGCTTTACCCCATCGATGGGGTGCCTATGGTAGTGCGCACGGCTATGCAGGTGCAGGAGGTCGATGAGGTGGTCATCGCTACCGATAGCCAAGAGGTGACGGAAATCGCAATAAAGCACGGCTTTCGTGCAGTGCTTACAAATCCCGATCATCCCAGCGGCACCGATAGAGTCAACGAAGCGGCTGCGAAACTGGGACTCGCAGGTGATGAAGTGATCGTCAATGTCCAGGCCGACGAGCCCTTCATCGAACCGGAGGTGGTCCAAAAGGTACGTGATTTGACGACCAAGCACGCGAGAGAATCGGAAGTGATGCTTTGCAGTGCATACAAAACGCTCAAGCCTGATGAAGCCAAAGACCCCAACAAAGTCAAAGTGGTCTGTGATGCAGCTGACTTTGCTCTCTATTTTTCACGCAGCCTCATACCCTACCCGCGCGAGGAGTGCAAAAGTTACAAACTGCACCTGGGCATCTACGGCTATACCAGAGCAAAACTAGAAAAGTTCTGCTCACTGGCTCAAGCGCCTTTAGAAAATATCGAAAAGCTCGAGCAGTTGCGCGCGCTCTACCACGGATTTAAGATAGCCATGGTACGGGTAGAGTCGCAAAGCATCGGTATCGATACGCCCGAGGATCTCGCCGCTATCTCTTGATTTTTGATTCGATGATCTCTTGCGCTTTTTTGCGGATCTCTTTTTTTGAGAGTTTTTTAGGTTTTTCGACCTCTTTTGTATCTTTTTGTTTACCTTTAGCAGGCTCCTTTTTCAAAGCCTGCGCTATGAAATAGATCGCCAAAGCCAAAAGTGCTACAATCGCTGCCCATTTAAGAAGCAAGGCTTCGAAGATTTTATTCTCCCTGTGCGAGTAGCGCAAATACTCCACCACATCGGCATAGAAGTACTGAATGATAAAGATGAGCAAAGCGATGACGGCGAGCCTCAATAGAAGCTTGCGAAATCGCCAGATATATGCCCAAATGATTGCCGATTTGATCTGTCGAAACATCTTTTTTCCTAAAAGAGGCTGATACCGAGAGCTGCCAAAAGCGCGATAAGCCCTTTGGATTTGAGATCGTCGTAGAGCTTTTGGCGCTCATCCATATAGATGATTTCCAGTTCTTCGGGAGTGAAATCCTCTTTTTTGAGATGGTGCTGTGCGAGTCTTGCTTGTACCCGCAGCTCCACCCTCTTATCGATCGCCTCTTTTATCCTGTTTTTAAGTTTTTGCGAGATGTTGAATTTCTCTAAAAATTTCATACCATTTTCTCTTTTTTATTTGTCAGCGCCTGGAGATAATCACTGATATTTATCAAACTATATGTTACCAAGAAAATCATAAGACCAGGGAAAAAGCTTACCCACCAGGCGATATCGATCACCTCTTTGCCCTCACTCAGGATCGACCCCCAGCTCATTTCGGGCGGCAAGACCCCAAGACCCAAAAAACTCAGACCCGACTCGGCCAAAATCGCTCCCCCTACCCCAAAAGTGAAGCCGATGAAGAAAATGGGGGCTAGTAGTGGCGCGAAATACTTTAATATTATTTTATATGACGGCACTTTTGCTATTTGCAAAATCTTTACAAAGGGTTTTTGTGCGACGGCGTAGCTCTCTGAGCGCAGCATCCTGGCGTTGCCCATCCAGCCGGTAATGGAGATGACGATGATGAGCACGAGCGAGGAAGCCGGGATGTAGCTTACAAGCGCCAAAAGCAGGAAAAAGGTGGGAAAGGTGAGGAAGAGATCGACGATGACCACGAAGGCTTTGTCGACAATCCCGCGAAAAAACCCCGCGCTCACCCCCGCTATCAGTGCGATGAGCGAGGCTATAACGGCACTCCCAACCCCTATGATAATGGAATTTTTTCCCCCTTCGATGATGCGTGCCAAAAGGTCACGCCCCAGCCTGTCGGTACCGAAGGGATGCTCCAAGCTGGGCGGGAGTAAAATAGCGTGGGGGTCCAGTTTATAGGGAGAGACGTGGTAGAGAAACTGCCCGAAAAAGGTGAGCAAAAGGATTGCCGCTAATACCGCTATAGAAAAAAGAGGCTTTTTCATTGGTAGAAACTCAAGCTGCTTTTGCCGTATTTGCGTTTTTTATAAAGCTCATAGTTGCCGAGCTTTTCGGGAAAATCGTAGCTCGTCATATGTTCGATGATGACGGATTCTACCACCTCTTTGGGGATTTTTTTGATGAGATTTGCCACCTGCTCGTAAATATCTTCATACCCTTCGCGGATGCTAAAGGGCGGGTCGAAATAGAAATAGGCCTTCTCTTTTTTTCTTTTGAGCTCCTCGATGATGTCCCAGATAGCATCGAAGGCATTGGCATAGCGAAGAGAGCAGGATTTCTCATCTATTGCGCAGATGTTTTTTTTGAGCACGTCGTAGGAATTTCTGTTTTTTTCTATGAAGTAAACTCTTTTAGCTCCACGGCTCAGCGCCTCGAGTCCCACGCTACCGCTGCCACCGAAGACCTCGATGAAGTTTTTATCCACGATATCAAACTGCAAGATATTAAAAAGAGACTCTCGCAGTAAGTTTTTGGAG
>WGBB01000116.1 GCA_015494505.1 Nitratiruptor sp.
AGGCTACGAGGCTTTCACCATCGAAAAAAGTGAAAAAGGGACGAAGCGTACATTCATATCACCCGATATGAGTATATGCCCTGCTTGCAAAGAGGAGCTTTTCGATCCTACAAACCGCCGTTATCTCTATCCGTTCATCAACTGTACACACTGTGGCCCGCGTTACACGATCATAACGGATCTTCCCTATGATCGCAAGAACACTACGATGGCTCCTTTTAGAATGTGCAATGAGTGCCAAAAGGAGTATGAGGACCCTACAAGCCGCTTTTTCCATGCACAGCCTATCAGCTGTCCCGATTGCGGACCGAGACTCTATCTTGGCGAATACGAAGGGTATGAAGCCGTCAGGCAAGCTGCGAGGCTTTTGGATGAAGAAAAGATTCTTGCCATAAAAGGGGTAGGGGGATACCATCTTGTCTGTAAAGCGAGGTCCCAAGCGGTGGCGGAGTTGCGCAAGCGCAAACGCCGGAGCAAAAAACCGTTTGCAGTGATGTTCAAAGATATCGAAGCGATCAAAGAGGTTTGCGACATCCAAGAAGCGGAAGAACGCCTCATAACATCGAAAGAGAATCCCATCGTCATCGTCAAAAAAAGAGAGCCTTTCGAGCTCGAAGCTCCCGATATCGACAGGCTCGGTGTTTTCTTGCCGTACAATCCTATCTACGTCCTGCTCTTTGATCTTATCGATTTTCCATTGGTGGTAACGAGTGCGAATATCAGTGAGGAGCCTATCGTCAAAGGGGAAGAAGAGATCGAAAAATTGCGTATTGCCGATGCACTGCTATGGTACGACAGAAAGATCGAACGCAGCTGCGACGACAGCGTGGCGGTATGTGTGGAAGACAGGCCGCTCTTTTATCGCTTGGGGCGTGGCTTCGCACCCAGAAGTTTCAAACTTTCAAGCTCCCTGCCGCCCGTATTGGCCGTGGGAGCGCAGCAAAAGGGGACTATTGCGTTGGGATTTGATGATACGCTCATCGTCTCACCCCATATAGGCGATATAGCCAATATTGCAAGTTTCGAGTATTTCAAAAAAGTCATAGAGGATTTTTGCAAGATGTACGACGTAGCGCCTAAGCACGTGGTGCATGATCTGCATCCTATGTACGAGACCACCAGATACGCAAAGAGTCTCGGCATCGAAACGCACGCCGTACAGCACCATCTGGCACATGTCTATGCGGTGCGAGCGGAGATGGAGCTATCGCATCATCCTATGAGTGATGAAAAGTTTTTGGCTCTTGCTTGGGACGGGACCGGATTGGGAACGGATGGAGCCATTTGGGGTGGCGAGGCTTTTATTGAGGATGAACGGGTTGTGCATTTTGGATATTTCGATATCGTGGGAGGGGAGAGGGCCATCAAGGATATTCGCCTCAGTGCCTGGAGTCTCGCGAGAAAATACGGGTTTGAGATGGGTGACGAGCTCTTTGCCTTGGGATACGAAAAAAAGATAAACAGTTTCACCACCTCCTCCGTAGGAAGACTCTTCGATGCGGTGGCCTATTTTGCCCAGCTTGCCGATAGACAAGAATATGAAGGCTATACGGGGCTTTTGATAGAAAAGGCATATAGTGGTGGAGAGGATCGTTATGATTTTGCTATCGAAGAAGGTGCGATCGAGATAGATTTTTCTGCGCTGATCCAAGACCAAAAAGAGCGTATCCCAACGTGCTTTCTCAATACACTGCGCGATATCGTCGTAGTGATGGCAAAGGAGTTTGACCTGCCGATACTTTTTAGCGGTGGAGTCTTTCAGAATAAGACGCTTCTTGCTATCACGATCGACAAGCTCCAAAAAGAGGGGATTCCTTATTTCTTTCCTTCGATTTTTCCCATCAACGACGCCGCTATTAGCCTCGGGCAGCTCTGGTGGTTCAAAAATCGCCTTGCAGCAAATCCGTAAGAGTATCACAATCGAAATTGAAACGAAACTCCGCCTCTTTGAGATAGTAGAAGAAGTTTTCTCTCTTGATGCCGCGAAACTTGGGTAAAAAGTCCTCCAAGTAGTCCCAAAATTCGTATATTTTAGGATGCGAAGGGTTTTTGGCTATTTTGGCGCTGCGTAGGAAGTGGCGAAATTCGTTGTAGTATATCTTGTTGAGGCCATCGTCGTAAAAGGAGTTCTTGAACCTGGATAGATCCGGCATCAAGATATTATAGATGAGATGTTCGTCATAGACGAAAGTAAGAAAGTTGTAACCGTCAAAAATGTGTTTGACGGGATCTTTCGATTTTTCCAGGTATATGTACTCTTCGAAAGCTTCGGTAGTGGAGCGTTTTTGGTAGCGCTCTTCCAAAAAAAGCGCTATTTTGGTGCGGATACGTTCATACTGCTTCTTGACGGTTTCGTAGTTGAAATTATGGAGTTTCGCGCATGCGCGTGCACTTTTTTTGTTGCAAAAGCACTCCGTGATGCGGGCGACTCTCTCCACTCGTCTTGGACTAAATTTTCGTCTGCAGCGCTGACATTTTCTTTGTTTGTTGGCAAGTTCGTACGTAATGGGATGGTGGCAATAGATACACTCCATTTTGGTTCCAAAAATAGTGAAGATCGAAATCGATTTAGCTCTATTTTAGCATAGAAAATTATAATAATGAATATTCATTCACTAAAGGATGACAGATGCACCACACACTGCCTCTTTTATTACTGTTTTGGTATGGCATTTTGCACGCTTTTGGTCCGGATCATCTTACAGCTATTGCCGATTTTAGCATCGGCAAATCCAAAAGCAAGACTCTCCTTATCACTTTGGCTTTTGCTATCGGACACGGGGTGAGCCTCTTTGTATTCGCGAAAATTTTGCAGCATATAGATCTGAGCGAAGATTTTCTAGCCTATGCCGATTATATCAGTTCGGGCGTCATAATAACTATCGGGTTCTTTTTGCTCTTTATGGCGGTAACCAATCGTATCAATGTGGGATGGCACGAGCATGATGGTAAACGCCATATCCACATCTGGTTTGGTAACGAGCATACCCACCAAGATGGAGGCCGTGTAGCCAGTGCGCTCACCATTGGCACACTCATGGGCATCGGTGGCGTGCGTGGGATGTTGGTGACGCTGAGTGCCATTGCCCATCACGAAGTGAATCTTTGGATGGTGGCAAGCTTCACAATTGGTGTGATGCTGGTTTTCATGGTATTTGGATATATTGTAGGACTTATCAATGAAAATCTCTTGCACACCAGACGCAATGTGCGTCTGGCTTTCGCTACCGCCGGTGCAGTGTCGCTGGTGGTGGGTAGTTCGATGTTTATGTAGGAGGAGACGATGTGTAAAGATTGCGGCTGTAGTATCACCGATTTGCACCATCATGGTCACGAGCATCGTCACGAGTTGCACTCCAATCCGCAGCTCAGTGATGCCAAGACCATCGAGGTGATTACGAAGATACTGGACAAAAATGATCACGAAGCGGCACATAACCGCGAACACTTCGACCGTCACGGGGTTTTGGCCATCAATCTTATGAGCTCACCCGGAAGCGGTAAGACCACGCTTTTGGAGCATCTTGCCGGTAAGCTCAACTTTGCCGTCATCGAAGGAGACCTGGAGACGAACAAAGATGCCGAGCGTCTGCGCGACAAGGGCGTTCAGGCCTATCAGATCACCACGGGGAGTGCCTGTCATCTCGATGCCTTTATGGTGCATGAGGCGTTGCATCATATCGAACTCGATGGGCTCGATGTTTGCTTCATAGAAAACGTGGGCAATCTGGTCTGTCCAGCTAGCTATGACGTGGGTGCACATCTCAATGTCGTTTTGGTCAGTGTCCCCGAAGGTGACGACAAGATAGAAAAGTATCCGGTGATGTTTCGCCAAGCCGATCTGGTTCTCATCACGAAAACAGACCTCTTGCCATATTTCGATTTCGATGTGCAAAAAGCCAAAGCGACGGCCAAAAGACTCAAACCCGGTGTCGATGTTTTGGAAATCAGTAGCAAAGACGCTGCGAGCATAGAGAAATTTTTGCAATGGATTCGCTATAAAAAGGAGTTTTGCAGATGTGTCTGTCCATTCCCAGCCAAGTGGTGAGCATCGATAGAGAAAAATGCACCGCCATCGTCGACACGCTCGGTGTCAAGCGCGAAGTGGGTATAGATTTTATCGCCGATGAGGTCAAAGAGGGGGATTTCGTGCTCATCCACATCGGCTATGCCATGAATATTATCGACGAACAGTATGCCAAAGAATCGATTGCACTTTATCAAGAAATAATCGAAAAAATGGAAGAGGATGAACGCTCGCGCTTGATAGAGCGAAGCGACAACTGTCCCGGAGGCGAAGGTGGAGCTTAGAGAACTCTACGATCGCTTCCGCGATCCCAAAGCCATACGGGCACTTTCTAAAGCGATCGAAGAGGAGGCCGATAAACTTCCAAAACCGATCAACATCATGGAAGTGTGCGGCGGACATACCCACACCATTATGAAATACGGTCTGCTGCAACTGCTACCTAAAAATATCCGCTTCATCCATGGTCCCGGATGTCCCGTGTGCATCATGCCAAAGGAGCGCATCGACCATGCCTATATCCTCGCGATGCAAGAGGATACGATACTCTGTACTCTCGGGGATATGATAAAGGTACCCGGTAGCAAAGGGAGCCTCCAAGATGCCAGAAGCCGTGGAGCGGATGTGCGTTTTGTCTATTCGCCGCTGGACGTACTCAAAATCGCACGAGAAAACCCTGATAAAAAAGTGATCTTCTTCGCCATTGGGTTTGAGACTACGACACCTATGACTGCGGCATTGCTGCAAAAGGCAATAGATGAGGGGATCGGAAACCTCCTTTTGCACATAAACCACGTCACCGTCCCCGAGGTGATGCGTGAGCTTATCGATAGTCGTGACGAGCATATCGACAGCTACAACAACCAAATCGACGCTTTTTTGGGGCCCAGCCACGTAAGCGTCATCACCGGCAGCAAGATCTACGAGGAGTTTCCCGCCAGATACCATCGTCCCGTTGTCGTAGCGGGTTTCGAGCCGGTAGACGTGATGGAGGGGGTGCTTAT
>WGBB01000117.1 GCA_015494505.1 Nitratiruptor sp.
CTCCTGGTAATTGTGGGAGTTACGGTCGCTGAATCTTGGGAGGCGATAGTAGCTTTTTGGCACTGGGTCGTTGCACATCGATGGCATATTATAGCGGTAATTGTCTCTTTGGCTTCTTTTATTTGGATAGCGGTTTTCGCACACAAACGCAGGATCTTTCCACAAGCATCTAAAACTTTACAAAATCTAACGACCTATGGATATCACCGGCTCAAACACGCCGTTAAAAAGATTGTTGATCCTATTGTCGCCTGGAACGAACGACATAAGCCAAAAGATGCACGCTCTATGAGACGCTACGGCTTTTTTGTATTCCTCATAGGCATAGTAGGCTTTTGGATCTTTGTCGCCGATGGGCACTGGATCATATCGATTTGGTATTTTCTTTTTATCGTTATCGGGATCTATGAAATGCTGCTACCGGAGTATGCACTCAGCCAGATGGACAGAGATAAAGATTAGAGCTTCGATCCTTCATTTGTCAACTTCATCGATATAAATTTTATCCTACAATAACACAATCAAAACACCGTATCAAGGGAGTTATGACCAATAAACAGATAATGGAGTTGTCAACCAAGTTTACATCACTTTGTGTGTGTAAAATCTGGGGTTCGCGAGCACCGCAGCGATTTTCACTTTCCAAGGACCCGCGCCGTTACAATTTTTTGACACATCCACTCTTTTTGTTTCAGGGATATTGATTACAGCTGATTACGATTGCATTGTTTTGACAAATACAGCATAAACGTGGATATAAAAAAGAGTTATAAGTGGTAAATTTATCGACGAAAGGACGACACCCAAGACGACACCCAACGAAACCTTAAACGCTAAGAAGCTCGATTTTTCGGTAGTTGGAGATGGTGCGGACGAGAGGAGTCGAACCTCCACGCCTTGCGGCACCAGATCCTAAGTCTGGCGTGTCTGCCAGTTCCACCACGTCCGCACAAGTGGTACGCCCGCCAGGACTCGAACCTGGAACCTACGGCTTAGAAGGCCGTTGCTCTATCCAGTTGAGCTACGAGCGCTCAGTATCTGAAGGTTGGCACGCCCGAGAGGAGTCGAACCTCTAACCTACGGATCCGAAGTCCGTTGCTCTATCCAATTGAGCTACGGGCGCACATTCGGCCCATAGGCTAAAGCAACAAAATCTATCACTTTTTACCTATCGGAAACCTAAGGCTCGCAAGAAAATGGGGTGGATGACCGGACTCGAACCGGCGACCCCCAGAGCCACAATCTGGTGCTCTAACCAACTGAGCTACACCCACCATATGAGTGCAAGAATGGTCGGGGCGGAGGGATTTGAACCCCCGACCCCCTGGTCCCAAACCAGGTGCGCTAACCAGGCTGCGCTACGCCCCGACAATCGGACTGAAATTATAGTCCAAAACTCTTTTTTTGTCAAGAATTGCTATAATTACGCAAAAACGAAGGAATGGGCCTTGAAAATCCAAAGATTTAGCAAAATCGGCTTTATATTGGCAGCAGCCGGGAGTGCCGTGGGGCTAGGGAATATCTGGAAATTCCCCTATATGACGGGAGTCTACGGCGGCGGTGCGTTTGTGCTGGTCTATTTGGTAACCATCGCCTTTATAGGCTTTTCGGTGATGATAGCCGAGATGCTCATAGGAGCTCTCGGACGTGCTGATACCGTCACATCTTTCGAAAAACTGGCTCCTCCGAATAAAAAGTGGTGGAAATATGCCGGTTTTATGGGATTTAACGGCATCATCATTATGACCTTCTACTCCGTGGTCATCGGCTGGATTTTCTACTATCTCGTCAATGTCTTTGCGGGTCTCCCCGCCACCACCGAAGAAGCCAAGCATACCTTTAACGCCCTCGTGGGCAATCAGGTGCTCGTACAGGTCTTTTTCCATACCGTGAGCGTCATTATCGTGGGATTCATCGTCTATCGCGGTATCAAAGGCGGTATCGAGAAAATCAACCTCATCCTGATGCCGGCCCTCATCGTGATTCTCTTTGGGCTTCTCGCATACGCCTTTACGCTCGATGGTTTTGGCAAAGCCTTCGCCTTTATGTTCGAGCCAAAATGGGACAAACTCAATTCCGAAGCCTTCATCCGCGCCGTAGGACACTCCTTTTTTACCCTCTCTTTGGGTATGGGGGCTATTATGACCTATGCCGCATCACTTCCTAAAGATACCAGCATCACCAAAACCGCATTCATCGTTACTTTTATGGACACGCTCATTGCTCTTGTGGCTGGGCTCGTGATTTTTAGCTTTCTCTTTCAATTCGGCGCCAAGCCGGGACAAGGACCGGGACTCGTTTTTATCTCTTTGCCCACGATTCTTAATAACTTCGGCTCGCTCGGCATTTTCTTTGCCTTCTTGTTTTTCTTGGCTCTAGCATTTGCCGGCATCACCTCGGCCATCAGCCTTGTAGAGCCCGTGGTGCAGTATCTCATCGACCGCTTCAATATGACACGCACCAAAGCAGTTATAGTCATTAGTATCATCTACTGGCTTGTGGGCATCGGAGCGATTCTTTCATACTCCAAAGCCTGGGGAGAGGCCTTTACCTTCCTCGGCAAGCCGCTCTTTGACCTGCTCGAATACACCACCGATTCCATTCTCCTGCCTCTTGGCGGCTTCCTCATTGCCGTCTTCGTAGGCTATGTCTTACCCAAAACGGAGGTACGTGCACACCTCAACACCCCCAATGAACTGCGCGGCAAACTCTACGGTATCTGGCTCTTTTCCATCCGCTACATCGCTCCACTGGCACTCATCTTCATGATGCTCAACCTCATGGGAATCATCAAGCTATGAGAAAGCTCTTCTTGCTTCTAGCGGCCTGGCCTCTTCTGGCTGCCACCATCTCTAACGGCCAGACATTCATTATCCCTTTTCATAAAAGCTACAAGACCTTTATGACCCATACCACCGTGGGGCATCTGCTTATCATCCCCATCCCCTACGATGCAAAGCCCGCTACCAGATGGCTGCGCATCGACGGCAAGCCGGTGCGCCTGGAAATCAAACGCAAACGCTACCCCAAAGAGCGCCTGCACGTAGCCCCCTCCAAGGTCCATCCACCAAAATCCGCCCAAAAGCGCATCGCAGCCGAATACAAAGAGGCTAAAAAAATCTACGCCCATTTTACGCCAAAAAGCTTCATCACCAAGCCCTTCACACTGCCTCTGTATAGCGAAATCACCGACCCTTTCGGTGTGGCACGCATCTTTAACGGCAAGTTAGCCAGCTACCATAGCGGCACGGACTTTCGCGCGAAGATGGGCACTCCCGTGCGCGCGATCAATGATGGCAAAGTGGTTTTAGCGAAGATGCGCTACTATGCGGGAGGCTCCGTCATCATCGATCACGGACGAGGAATATATAGCTGCTACTATCATCTGAGCCGTTTCAAAGTCAAGCCGGGGAAAATGGTCAAGCGAGGAGACGTAATAGCCCTTAGCGGCAAGAGCGGACGCGTCACGGGACCGCACCTGCACCTGACCATCAAAGTGCGGGGCATCACCGTCGATCCACTCCACTTTATCGAAGCTTTCAACCGCTCCTTTAGAACTGAATCATCCCCTCGGTAGGGCTTGAAGCGGTGGCATAGGGTTTTTTAGGGATGCGGCCGGCGAGGTAGCTCATACGGCCGGCGATGACGGCGTGTTTCATCGCTTCTGCCATCTGGATGGGGTTTTTGGCTTGGGCGATGGCGGTGTTGGTAAGTACTCCGTCGGCTCCCAGCTCCATCGCGATCGCCGCATCACTGGCACACCCCACGCCGGCATCCACGATCACGGGGACATTCACGGCTTCTTTTACAAATACTACATTGTAGCGGTTTTGGATCCCAAGGCCGCTGCCGATGGGAGCGGCGAGCGGCATCACGGCAGCTGCGCCGGCATTTTCGAGCCTTTTGGCGGTGATGGGATCGTCATTGGTATAGGCCATCACGGTAAAACCATCTTTGGCCAGCACTTCGCATGCCTTGATGGTTTCGATCACGTCGGGATAGAGGGTCTTTTCGGTATCGCCGATAATTTCGAGCTTGATAATGTCGATGCCCGTAGCTTCGCGCACCATACGAAAGAGGGTAATCGCCTCTTCGGCAGTGGTGCAGCCTGCGCTGTTTGGCAAAAGCTGTACGTCGCTATCCTTGAAATAGTCCATCAGGTTCTCTTTGTTTGGGTCGGTAATGTTGACGCGGCGCACCGCCACCGTAATCATCTGTGCACCGCTGGCTATCGTGGCGTCGTAGGTGGTCTTGAAATCGGGATACTTACCGCTGCCCACAATCAAGCGACTGGTAAACTCATATTTGCCGATTTTGAGGATATCTGCCATTGCACGCTCCTAATAGGATAAATTTACTCTTATTTTACC
>WGBB01000118.1 GCA_015494505.1 Nitratiruptor sp.
CGTCCCGATACCATCTATGGTGTCACCTATGCAGCTTTAGCTCCCGAGCATCCGATCGTAAAAACTCTTTTAGAAAAAAATCTCTTGGACGAAGAAGCGGCGGCCAAAATCTGTGCGATGCAAAACCAAAACGCCCGCACACGCCAGCAGGCCGAAAAAGAGGGGCTTTTTCTAGGACTCTATGCCATCCATCCGCTTACGGGTGGCAAAATCCCGGTCTGGGTGGCCAATTTCGTGCTGACAGAATATGGTAGCGGTGCCGTGATGGCGGTGCCGGCGCACGATGAGCGCGATTTTGAGTTTGCTAAAAAATATAATCTGCCCATCAAATACGTCATCAAGCCAAATGAGGGTGAGCTCGATACCTCCAGGGCCTATACCGAGCCTGGTGTGCTCTTCGATAGCGGTGAGTTTAGCGGCTTGGAGAGCCAAGAGGCGAAGCAAAAAATCATCGCCTATTTCGAAGAGAATGGACTTGGCAAACGTACCATCAACTACCGCCTCAAAGATTGGCTCGTTTCGCGCCAGCGCTACTGGGGTACGCCGATACCTTTGGTGCACTGCGAGAAGTGTGGCATCGTGCCTGAGAAAAAAGAGAATCTCCCCGTCACGCTCCCAGAAGATGTGGAGATTACGGGTGAGGGCAATCCGCTGGAGCTCCATCCAACGTGGAAGCATACCACCTGTCCCAAATGCGGCGGACCTGCCCAGCGAGAGACCGATACCCTCGATACCTTCGTGGAGTCTAGCTGGTACTTCCTGCGTTACACGACGCCCAGCAAATATTGGCAAGAGGTGCCTTTTAGAAAAGAGGATACCGACTACTGGATGCCGGTAGACCAATACATCGGCGGGATCGAGCATGCAATCTTGCACCTGCTCTACTCGCGATTCTTTACCAAGGTGCTTCGCGATTTGGGCTATGTGGATTTGGATGAGCCCTTCAAGCGGCTGCTGACGCAAGGAATGGTGCTCAAAGATGGCGCCAAAATGAGTAAATCTAAAGGCAACACCGTCGATCCCGATGAGATCGTGGAGCGCTACGGCGCCGATACGGCGAGGCTCTTTATCCTCTTTGCCGCGCCTCCGGCCAAAGAGTTAGAGTGGAGCGACGCCGGCGTCGAAGGTGCCTATCGTTTCATCAAGCGCTTTTGGGATCGCAGCAGCAATGCTAAATCTACGCAGACGCTGCCAAAAATCGATCATAGCAGCCTCTCCAAAGAGGAGAAACTGGCACGTAAGAAGGTCTACGAAGCGCTGCAAAAATCCAAAGATGTCTACGAAAAGCACTACGCCTTCAATACCCTCATCGCAGCCTGCATGGAGGCGCTCAATGCTCTGAGCGATCAAAAGAACGAAGATGTTTGGACAGAAGGATACTGGGTGCTCACAAACCTCCTTGAGCCCATCATCCCCCATGTGAGTTGGGAGATAGCCGACAGGCTCTTTGGCCGAGCCAACTTCGCTCCTATCGAGGTGGCCAAAGAGGCCCTCGAAGATGAGAGCGTCACGCTTGCCGTCACCGTCAACGGCAAGCGTCGTGCCGAGATCGAAGTGGCCAAAGATGCGAGCAAAGAGGATATCCTCGCTGCAGCCAAAGAGGCGGCGGCCAAATGGATCGAGGACAAAGATATCGTCAAAGAGATCGTAGTGCCGGGACGCCTGGTCAATATCGTCGTAAAGGGATGAGATGCTGCGCATTTTCGCTGCTTGCTTGTTGATGCTGAGCTTTATAGGATGTGGGTATAAACCGGCAAGCAGTTATGTAAAAAGCTCCATCCCGGGCACTATCTACGTCCATGTGGATGTGCTCTTGCGCGACCCGGAAGATGCCTTGCTCATAAAAGATACTATCGTGCGGGAATTTGCCAGACGTTTTGGCAATTTTCTCGTTCCCTATGAGCAGGCTCAGACAAAAATTTACGTCAAAGTGCGCTCCCTCTCATTTATCACACTTGAGCGCAATATCTACGGTTATGTGGACAACTACCGCACCAAGATAGCTTTGGAGTTTGACGTACGAGGAAAAAAAGAGGCCAAAATAGTGACAAATGGATACTATGATTTCGCTATCGAGCCAAACTCCATCATCACCGATGCCATGCGATTTCGCGCCATCAAAGAAGCTTCGGCCAAGGCAATTGACAAATTCATCTCGCAACTTGCGTACGTAGGGGCACATTGAACCTCCAAGAGTTTCTATCCACCAAGCCGCTCTTTTACAAAAAATTCGATCCGATGCGTATGCGGCGCGCCTATGAAGCAGTGCGCTGCAAGCTTCCCCGAGTCCCTATCATCCATATCGTAGGCACCAACGGCAAAGGTACTACGGGAAGATTCTTAGCCGGGATGCTGCGCGAAGCCGGCTTCAAAGTGGGGCACTACACCTCGCCCCATATCGTGCGCTTCAATGAGCGTATCTGGATAGATGGTCGCTACATAGATGATGAAAAGCTCGAACGGCTTCACGAAAAAGCACTGCAGCTTTTGGGTGATGCGGCAAAGGAGCTCAGCTACTTCGAGTACACCACATTTCTCGCCGTTCTTGCATTCGCCGAGTGCGACTACGCCGTTATGGAGGCGGGGCTTGGGGGCGAGTATGATGCTACGGCGGTTTTTCCCCATATTCTCAGCGTCATTACACCCATCGACTACGACCATCAAGATTTTTTGGGCGAGAGCATCGAAGCTATCGCCGCTACGAAGCTGCGCTCCGTGCAAAATCGTGCCGTCATCGCTCCCCAGCCGCATTCTGAAGTGTATGAGGTGGCAAAACGTCTCGGTATTGATTATGTAGCGGTACCGAAAGCCGATGCAAGCCTCCAAAAACTTTGCCAAAAAGAGGGCCTCGCGCCCTTTTTCGCAGACAATCTCGCCACCGCAGCCGCAGCGGTCAAAGAGCTTGGCGTCACGCCCAATATCGAAGCAGCCGTAGGCTATCGTATGCCAGCGCGGATGCAAAAAGTGGGCAACGTCATCCTCGATGTGGGGCACAATCCCCTTTCGGCCAGAGCCATCGCAAGCGCCCTTGACAAAAAGCGGGTTTTGGTCTATAACACCTATCGCGATAAAGATTTCAAAAAGATTTTGCAAATTCTAAGACCCAAAATCAAACATATCGAGATTTTGCCCGTAAGAAACGAGCGGATGGTAGATCAAAAAGAGCTCGTGGCGACCATCCAAGAGCTGGGTTTGGGGATACGAGAATTTACGAAGCTCGATGCCAAAGAGGAGTATTTAGTCTACGGGTCATTTAGCGTCATAGAGGAGTGTGTCAAAAGATGTGGGCTGAGTATTACGAATACTTAAAACAGCATCGCCCGGATGTAGTGCTCGTAAGCGACGAAAAGGAGGCGCGACGTGCCTCGGATGTGGCGAAGGTGCTCGGTATTGCCCATCAGCGCCTGCCAGACATCAGAGCCCAAGAGGGCGACGATATGCGGGTTTTCAAAGAGGAGCTTGACGAGCTCTTCGCGGCACTCCACAGCTACTATAAAAATCCTGCCCAACTCCTCATCCTCCCCAAAGCTACAGCCGCACTGAGAGTCCCTGCAGCCAAATATTTCGAAAGTTTTACCATCGAGTTTGCCGATACTCTCGATTTGGATACGCTTAAAGAGCGGCTCTATCGCTACGGCTATGAGATAGTCGATATCGTGGAGACCAAAGGCGAAGCGAGTATCCGCGGCGATATCATCGATATCTTCCCGCCAAATAGCGACAAACCGGTGCGCATCAGCCTCTTTGACGAGGAGGTGGAGTCGATTCGCCTCTTTGACCCAGTCACCCAGCGAAGCAATCCGGAGGAGCTTGAGAGCATCACGATTCCTAGCGCCTTTTTGCTGCGTGATGAGAGGCTCTTAGAGCGCATCGAGAGCGTCGAAGCGGATGTCTTCGAGCGCGACCTTTACAGCGTGGGATTTTGGGCGGCTGAGCGCATCGATATCACAGAGGGTAAGGATGTAGTAGCCACCTTCGAAGAGGCAGGGTATCCGCTGATCCCTGAACCGAAAGAGTATCGCGATATCGAGGTACTCAATATCGACAAGCTCATCGAGCACAAAAACAAAAAGATTCGCGTCCTCATCTCTTCGCCCGAAGCGGCCAGGCGTACTTCTATAGCACACATCGAGAAGGTGGAGTTTGTCTATACGGACGCAATCGTCAATATCGAAGGCCCTAAGGAGATCATCGTCTCACTCAACAAGCCTGCCAAAAAGCGCACACGCCGCGCCGGCGTGGTGCTGGATGAACTGAGAGTCGGCGAATATGTGGTGCATGAGCAGCACGGTATCGGGATTTTCAAAGGGCTTCGCCAAATCGAGATCATGGGGGCCAAGCGCGACTTCGTCGAGATCGCCTATGCGGGCGAGGATAAGCTGCTCATCCCAGTAGAAAATCTGGAGGTGCTCAGCCGCTACGTGGCTGATAGCGGCAGCGTGGCGGTGGTGGATAGGCTGGGTAGCAGCTCCTTTAGCCGCCTCAAGGCCAAGGTACGCGAAAAGCTCTTCGAGATTGCTGCCGATATCGTCAAAATTTCCGCCAAACGCGCCCTAATAGAGGGCAAAAAGATCCTCACGCCACCCGATATCGCTACCTTCCAAAAGGCAGCCGGCTTTAGCTATACGCCCGATCAAAAAGAGGCTATCGCAAAGATTTTAGAGCGTCTTAGCAGTGGCCGTGCGATGGATATGCTCTTAAGCGGCGATGTGGGGTTTGGCAAAACGGAGGTGGCGATGAACGCCATCTATGCCTCCGTCAAAAGCGGCTACCAGGCGGCCGTGGTGGTGCCAACCACATTGCTATCGAATCAGCACTACGCGACTCTCAAAGAGCGCCTGGAGCCCTTTGGCATCAGCGTTACCAAGATCGATCGCTTCGTCAGTGCCAAGGAGAAAAAGGAGCGCTTGAAGGGACTGGCTGAAGGGACCATCGATGTGGTGGTGGGAACCCATGCTCTCTTTGGGGCGCGTTTCAAAAATTTGGGTCTTGTGGTGGTGGATGAGGAGCATAAATTCGGTGTCAAGCAAAAAGAGAAGCTCAAGGAGTTTGCAGAGGATGTGCATGTGTTGAGCATGTCGGCTACGCCGATACCGCGCAGCCTCAATATGGCGCTGAGCCAAATCAAGGACCTGGCGGAGCTGCGCACGCCGCCAGAGGATCGTAAGCCTGTGCGCACCTATGTCAAAGAGTTTGACGAAAAACTCATCAAAGAGGTGATCTTGCGGGAGCTGCGCCGTGGCGGGCAGGTCTTTTACATTTTCAACTCCATTGCAGGCATCGAGGAGAAGCGTAGCGAACTGGAAGCCCTGCTGCCTGGCAAAAAGATCTTGGTGCTCCACTCCAAAATCTCCAGCACCACCACCGAAAAGGAGCTGGTGCGCTTCGCAAACGGAGAGTATGATATCTTGCTCTCCACATCGATTGTCGAAAGCGGTATCCACATGCCAAACGTCAACACCATCATCGTAGAGGGTGCCGATAGGTTCGGCATAGCCGACTTGCACCAGCTGCGAGGGCGCGTGGGACGCAGCAGCAGGGAGGGGTATTGCTACTATGTCGTAGAAAACAAAGAAGCTCTCACAGAAGATGCCAAGAAGCGCCTTATAGCACTGGAG
>WGBB01000119.1 GCA_015494505.1 Nitratiruptor sp.
AAGATCGCGCACACGCGCCGCACCCACACCCACGAACATCTCGATAAAGCTACTGCCGCTTACCGCAAAAAAGGGTACGTCAGCTTCACCTGCCACCGCTTTTGCAAGTAGTGTCTTCCCTGTTCCCGGAGGTCCTACAAGGAGCACCCCTTTGGGGATTTTAGCCCCTAGGCGGATGTAGCGCTGCGGATGTTTGAGGAAGTCCACGATCTCCTTGACCTCCTCTTTGGCCTCTTCCACGCCTGCTACGTCGCTAAATTTGACTTTGGGGCGCTCGGAGTTGATGAGTTTTTTTGCGCTTCCCATTCCAAGAATCCCACTTCCTACGCTCTTTTGCATACGGGAAGCGAGAAACATCCAGATAGCGAAGAAGATAAAGATCGGGATGATCCACCCAAAGATCATCTCCGTCACCCAGTTGCTCTCGCTAAAACCGCCGTAGTCGATATGCTTTTGCTCTAGAAGCGGTATGAGGGAGGTGTCACCGGGCACGCGGTTCGCAAAGTAGATAATCTTGTAGCCGTTCTCGTTGGCTATCGCTTTGATGGTTTTTTGCCCGATGGCTACGTACTGTACCTTGCCTTGCTCTATGAGACGCTTGAGCTCGCTGTAGCTTATCTCTTTGGTCTTTTGGATGGGGGCTCCCACCATATAACTCTTGGCCCCCTGCCCCATATTGTTTGCAGGCTGCAAGAGCGTTTTGAAAAGCAAAATCAAAATCACGGAAAAGATCGCAAAAGTCAGCAATGGATTGCGATTGAAAAAGTTGTCGTTTTGCGGCTTTTTCTTCTGATTATTGGCCATTGTCTCCCTTGTTTTGAAGTATCAGTGTCCGCCACTCTCCCTCGGCTATCTCTTCAAGGATAGGAAGGGAGAAGCGGTCCACCACTTTGTCGCGATATTTGTCGATGATACCCGAAAGCACGATGATGCCGCCCTCTTTGGCCGCTCGCATCAAATCGGCGGCTATGAGGACCAGCACATCGGCTACGATATTGGCTATTACTATATCATACTTTTTTTTAGCGCCTGCTGCCGAGCCTATCCAGGCATCACGAAATTTAGCTTCGTTTAAGGCAAAATTCTTTTTCGCTTCACTGATGGCCAGCTCGTCCGTATCGCAGATATCCACCGTAGCCCCGAGTTTATTGGCTGCTATCGCCAAGATACCGCTACCGGTACCTACATCCAGCACCTCTATGCCCGGCTGCACATAGCGCTCTATCGCCTGCAGGCAGCCTCTGGTGGTCTCGTGATGGCCGCTGCCAAAGGCAAGAGCCGGATCGATTTGGATATTGAGCTTTCCCTCTTTGGGCCGGTGCCAGCTAGGATAGATATAGAAGCTGCCCACCTCCACAGGGGTGATGGAGCGCTTGTAGTTTTCTATCCAATCTTCGTTGCGCTTTTTTTCTTGCTCGATTTCTACATCGATCTTTTCACCGAATATTTCGGAAAGCTCCTGCACATATTCTTGCAGCTTCGCTATCACCGCATCGAGGGGCTCTTCGCTTCGCAGTATCAGTGTCCCTTTGTGCTCTTCGATACCGTTGTAAAAATGATCGAGCAAGAAGTTCTCTATCGCTTCGATATGGCTCGATGGGGTGATGCGCACCTCATAGTAGAACTCTTTCACGCCGCACCTCGCACGAGCCCAAAGGCCTCTTCGAGATCGATCGTACCTTCATAGAAGGCTTTGCCCACGATCACGCCGGCCACTTTGTGGGTTTCTAAAAGCCTCTTAATATCCTCGATATCCCGCACGCCGCCGCTAGCGATAGTGGGGATACCGCTAGCCTCGGCGATCGCGACGGTAAACTCCACATTCACGCCACTGAGCGTCCCGTCCTTGCCCACATCGGTGCAGATGATCGCTTCTACGCCGCTTGCAGCGAACTCCTTGGCAAGCTCGGTAGCTTTCATCTGGGATTTTTCGGCCCAGCCCTCCACCGCCACGTAGCCATCGATCGCATCGATCCCCACGGCGATGGGGTATTTGGCCGCCATCTCCTTGACGAAGGTAGGGCTTTTAAGAGCGATAGAGCCAAGGATAAGTCTATCTATGCCGAGATCCAGGTAGCGCTTGATGGTCTCTTCGTCGCGAATACCTCCGCCCAGCTCCATCTTGAGATTTGTGTTTTTGCGTATCTTTTCGATCTGTTCGATGTTTTTGGGCTCTCCCGCAAAAGCACCGTTAAGATCCACCACATGGAGCCACTTAGCACCCATCTCCTCGAAACGCTTGGCTATCTGCCACGGCTCGTCGCTATAGATTTTGGCGCTCTCCATGAGGCCTTTGGTAAGGCGCACGGCTTTGCCTTCTTTAAGATCGATCGCCGGTAGTATCTCCATTAAGCAGCCTTCTCTTGCATATAGAGCATACTTTCTATACTCAAATGATAATCAAGCTCTTCCCATTCTATACCGCTGTTTTGACAGATGAATTTATAGTTTTTTAATGTTTGTAGCGAAGCTTTTTGCAATGGCTCATACCACGATAGCGGTGTGGAGATTATTCGTCCATCTTCCAAATAGACATGGAGATACTCATCATCAAAATGCACCTCTTTACCGCGCACCAAACCACTCATCCCATCTCCTTTCAAACTCATCATTATACTCTTGGACAATCTCAAGAGCTCTTTTGATATCGTTCAATTTCATATAGTTACGTACCACTCGCAAAGTACCCAACTCAATCTTAGCAAATTCATCGCCTTTGCGCACATGTATATGCTTTGGTTCATGTTCGTTAGCATAAAAGAAAAAGATAAATCCCTCTTTTCGCAAAAGTGTCGGCATTAAACTTCTTCTATAAAATTTTTCAAGATTTTAATCCCATTTTCGTGGGACTTTTCCGGATGGGGCTGCAGTCCGTAGATGTTATCTTTTTGGACCGCACTTACAAACTCATAGCCATATATACTCTTACCGATGGCATAGGCATCGTCACACACCACATGGTAGCTGTGGACAAAGTAGAGATAAAAGGCTTTGGGAAGGCCGGCAAAGAGGGGCGTCTCTTTTTGGACAAAAAGCTCGTTCCATCCCATATGGGGAACCTTAAGCGGATGGGGAAATCTACTCTTATCAAACGGCACCACCTCTCCCGGGATGAGTCCCAGCCC
>WGBB01000120.1 GCA_015494505.1 Nitratiruptor sp.
CGATACGGATGTAGTCGAAGCTTTTGCCAAGCATTGCAAGGGGCGGCGGTGTGGGAGAAACTAAGAGGTTGTTGGCACCGCCGATGAGGAAATACTCTTCATAGCGAGGGTCTATCTCCTCGATGAGCTCCACATCCACCACAGGGCCGATTTTGATGGAGGAGTAGCGAGAAAAGTCGATACGCTTTTTCATAGGTTGCGCAGGCTTTCGTATTCTATGGGGATGAGGTAGTCGGCGGCACGAATAGGACAATCGTATGCACCGTGCTCGTACCCTATGGCAAAGAGCCTATCGAGCGCTGCAAGCTGGCGCTCGTTCATCGTGATGGAATCATCATTAGCATAGAGGTCGAGGTATTTTTGCAGCTTCTCATCATCGATGCGCACTAAGCCTCGCTCTAGAAGCATTTGTGAGAGCAGCCTTTTGTGGTCATTGGCCACGGCCACTGCTTTTGTGAGCAGTTTTTCCGCTTCTATTGCTTTATTGAGAGGTAGAGAGCGGCGCAGGGCCATCCCACCTAGAGGTAGCGGCAGCTCTTCGCCAGCGAGCTCCACCCACACATCCCACAGCTCGCGCTCCACTTCCAGGCTCTCGTCAAAATCGAGGATGGACTCATGTATCAGCACGCCTGCATCCACTTTTCCCTCGACTACCGCCTTTTCGATGTCTAAAAAGTTCATATAGACAGGCCTTGCATCGGGATAGGCGATGCGAAAGAGCAGGGCGTTCGTGGTGTAGCGGCCGCTAAGCGCTACCTTGAAGTTTTTGCGCAGTTTCTTGCCCTTTTTCTTGATGAGTTTGGGTCCGTAGCCCTGGCCGAAACTTACAGCCGTGCGCAAAAGCGCATAGTCGTTGCGTATATGAGGATAGAGTGCGAAGCTAATAGCCGTGATATCGTAGGTGCCGCGCAGCGCCTCTTCATTGAGTGTTTCTATATCGAGGGCGGTGTTGGTGAAGCGAAGCTCTCGTGAGCTTACCCAGCCAAACTTGATGGCGTAGAACATAAAGATATCGTCCGCATCGGGCGAGTGGGCGACGGAGTAGGTGGACATTGGTTTCCTTTGGACATTGGACATTGGACATTGGACATTGGACATTATTATGATGAAAAAATAACCCACAATATTCTAACGCATCACAAACAAAAATAAAGTTTTTTCCAAAAGATTTCGCTAATGACTCATGTCCAATGCCAAATTTCCAATTTTTTATGGATATTTTACTTAAAAAAAGCTAAAATATCGCAAATTTTGTAAAGAGGTTGTACATGGATAGCAACAAACAAAAAGCATTAGAGCTTGCCATCAAGCAAATAGACAAGGCTTTCGGCAAAGGAGCGCTTGTTAAGCTTGGTGACAAGGAGATCGAGCCGATTGACTCCATCTCCACAGGTTCTTTGGGCCTCGATATGGCGCTGGGTATCGGTGGCGTGCCCAAAGGGCGCATCGTGGAGATATACGGTCCTGAGAGTTCAGGGAAGACCACCTTGGCGCTACAAATCATCGCAGAAGCCCAAAAGCAGGGAGGTATCGCGGCTTTTATCGACGCCGAGCACGCACTGGACGTCTTCTATGCCAAAAATCTCGGTGTGGATGTGGAGAACCTCCTTGTGAGCCAGCCCGATTTCGGTGAGCAGGCCCTCGATATCGTGGAGACCATCGCGCGCAGCGGGGCGGTGGATGTGATCGTGGTGGATTCCGTGGCGGCGCTTACGCCAAAAGCAGAGATAGAAGGAGAGATGGGCGATGCACATGTGGGGCTGCAGGCGCGCCTCATGAGCCAGGCGCTGCGCAAGCTCACCGGTGTCGTGCACAAGATGGGTACTACGGTGATTTTTATCAACCAAATCCGCATGAAAATCGGGCAAATGGGTTATGGCACGCCGGAGACCACCACAGGTGGAAACGCCCTCAAATTCTACGCATCGGTGCGCATCGACGTACGCCGCATCGCCACCCTCAAGCAAGGTGATAGTAATATCGGAAACCGCGTGCGTGCCAAAGTGGTCAAGAACAAAGTGGCGCCACCTTTTCGCCAAGCGGAGTTCGATATCATGTTTGGCGAGGGAATCAGCAAAGAGGGCGAACTCATTGATTACGGCGTGAAGCTCGATATTATCGATAAAAGCGGTAGTTGGTTCAGCTACAAAGATATCAAGCTGGGGCAAGGTCGCGAAAATGCCAAGGCATATCTTAAAGAGCATCCTGAAGTGGCGGCTGAAATCGAGAGCGAGATTCGTCGTGCCATGGGGATGGATGATAGTGTAATGGTGGTTCCTCAAGAAGAAATGACAGAAGAGTAAAGGAGCATAGATGACCTATATCGACAATATCGTAGCACAAGAAGTATTGGACAGTCGTGGCAATCCCACGGTCAAAGCGACGGTGATTCTCAGTGACGGGACAGTGGCGAGTGCCATCGTGCCAAGCGGTGCGAGTACCGGGAAACGCGAAGCGCTGGAGCTGCGTGACGGGGATGAGCGATTTGGCGGCAAAGGGGTGCTCAAAGCTTGCGAAAACGTCGAAGTGGCTATCGCAGACGAGCTGGTGGGCCTAAGCCCCTACAACCAAGCCGAAATCGATGCTATCATGAAAGAGCTCGACGGTACCGAAAACTACTCCAAGCTGGGAGCCAATGCGGTATTGGGCGTCTCCATGGCAGTGGCACGCGCTGCAGCCAAGAGCTTGCATCTGCCTCTCTATCGCTATTTGGGTGGATCCAACGCTCTTGTGATGCCCACTCCTATGCTCAACATCATCAACGGCGGTGCGCACGCCAACAACGATGTGGATCTGCAAGAGTACATGATAATGCCTACCGGCTTCGATGAATTTAAAGAGGCACTGCGCGCAAGTAGTGAAATCTACCACACTCTCAAAAAACTCCTAGCAAGCGACGGTCATCCTACTGCACTGGGCGATGAGGGCGGTTTCGCACCCAACTTCAAAAACAACGAAGAGCCTATCGAATATATCCTCAAAGCCGTAGAAAAAGCCGGGTACAAGCCGGGCGAAGAGGTGGTGATAGCCCTCGATGCGGCGAGTAGCGAATTTTACAACGACGGCAAATACGAGCTCAAGGGCGACGGAAAAGTCTATAGCAGCGAGGAGCTTGTGGAGTTTTATGCAAACCTTGTGGAAAAATTCCCAATCGTCTCTATCGAAGACGGAATGGCCGAAGATGACTGGGAGGGTTGGAAGCTGCTCACCGAGAGACTCGGAGACAAAATCCAGCTCGTAGGTGACGATCTTTTTGTGACAAATAAGAAGATTCTCGCCGAAGGTATCGAAAAAGGGATCGCCAACGCCATCCTCATCAAGCCCAATCAGATAGGCACGGTTTCTGAAACGATGCAAACGGTTCGCCTGGCACAGCGCAACGGCTACAACTGCGTCATGAGCCATAGAAGCGGCGAGAGCGAAGATGCCTTCATCGCCGATTTTGCCGTAGCGCTCAATACCGCGCAGATCAAAACGGGAGCGCCGGCTCGCGGAGAGCGAACGGCCAAGTACAATAGACTTCTCGAAATCGAACGCGATCTTTTGTATCCCGAGTATATAGGAAAAGAGCTCTTTAGACGATAATGGCGAAAAGACCCAGTGAACTGACCGACTCCCTAGGAAAAGGGAGCTGGTGGCAAGATATAGTTCGATACGGCGTTGCATTGGCGATACTTATCGCCGTATCGGTCTATATAGGCTTTTTGCTTTTTGGGACCAACTCGGTAGAAGTGCTCATCCAGCTCAACGCCCAAGAAAAGAGCCTTAAGCGCAGTATCGAGTATCTCAAAAAGGAGAATGCCCGCTTGCAAAAAGAGTATTTCGAACTCAAACAATTGGAGCCTGAACAATGAAAAAAGTAGCACTCCTCTCTCTCATCGCTCTTTGGCTCATAGCTAGAGAGAATCCGTTTTTCTTGCCGCGCGAGCAGGTAGCCCCTATCCCTGCGCCTAAAGAGCAGCCTATTGAAGCTAAGCAAACAAAGACTCCCGCTCCTGCGCCCACTCAAATCACCAAAAATCAGAAGAGCGAAGCCAACGCCACCGCTGCCGCGGATGCCGTTCAGACTCCTGCAAAGCTTGAAACGAATACTTCAAAAAGCGCCGTTTTGGATAGCGATACACCTATCGCGTACCAAAAAGATATCAAGCTTCCCTTCCTAACCGTGCGCTTTGCTAAAGATGCTTTTTTGGTCTCTACCAAAGACCCAATTAAACGTAAATTCATGCTCGATAGTCCCAAAAAATTCGTCATCGATTACGCAGCAAAGAGAAACTTCGGATACAAGAAGTTTCCCGTAGAGGTAGGAAAATTTAGCAAACTCGAGATGGCTTCACATCCCGGATACTATCGCATCGCTGTCAGTTTGCAAGGGTGTGAGAAGTTTGATTTTCGCCAATTAGAGGAGGGATTTGTTTTTCGTTGCCGTTAGGCGCACAAGAAGCCGTATCGCTATCATAGCTACCAAAACTTCTAGGATACTTGCTAGGATAAAAGCCATATAGGCGTTTTCGTCGATAAACTTGGTGTGGTAGGCTATCGTGGAGATAGCGATAAGGAGCGTGAGAGGCATGGAGTGTGAGAGGGCGAAGAGAAGCCGCTCTTTGAAACTGAGAATCCCGGTAAAGATAAAAGCCCCCGCTATGCGAATGAAGAGCATCACTGCCGTTATCATCAAAGCTGCCGCTATGAGTCCCTCCATAAAAAGTGCCGAGAGTTTGAAACTGCTACCTATGTAGATGAAAAAGATAGGCACCAAAAAGCCGAAGCCAAAAGAGGAGAGTTTGTGAGGGAGGCTGCGCTTGTGCTCAAAAAAGGAGGCGATAATGACGCCTGCTATGAAGGCGCCAAAAGCCACTTCAAGATGGAGATAGAGCATCAACGAGATAAAGAGGAAAAAAAGCGCCATTGAGAGGCGAATGTCTTGCTCTTCGTTATCGATTTTGGGCATGAGAGTGGTTTTGAGCTCGGGATACCACCAAAAAAGCACTTGCAATATCTTAAATACCGCTCCGGTGAGCGCCAAAAAGAGCACCAAGATAAGAAGGTTTTTGTAAAACGCTTCGCCAAATCCAAACTCTAGTCCTGCGCTTAGAATCGTCAAAATAGCGATAGAAATCACTTCGCCGAGACTTCCTATGACCATGGCGAGATTGAGCCATTCGATTTTTTTGCCGTGCTCCTTTTTGAGTGCCGCGATGAGCCCTACGGAGATGAGAGGGAAAATCGCGATGTAGATATCTGCAAAGCCAAGATTTTTGACGATGACAAAAGAGAGCACGTAGAGCGAAGCGATGTAGAGAAGTCCCTTTTTGAGGATGGTGCGATCGGTACGGAGAATCTCTTTGATATCCACCTCTAATCCTGCAAGAAACATCAAGTACAAAAATCCAAACTCCGCCACCAGCTCAAAAAGCGGCACATGAGCGAGAAGCCCCAGTGCTCCACATAGCGTGCCCATCGTAATTTCGATGACGGATGTGGGAAGCTTGGTCATTTTGGCAATAAACGGGGATGAAAAGATAACGAGAGAGATGGTGACGATGATGACGATTTCATTCATGGCAGCTAGTGGCTATTTCATATCCTAAAGTTTGTAATGTGGCCAAGTCTTTGTCGGGACGCTCCCCTTTGGTGGTGAGGTAGTCGCCGATGACGATGGCGTTGGCGCCGGCTTCGAGGATGTGTGGCCACTCGTCGCCAAAGACCAGCTCCCGTCCGCCCGCTACCATCACCATCGCCTCGGGCAGTGCGGCGCGCACGCGGCGGATGATAGAGAGTGCCTCCTCTTTGTCCATTACCTTTTGTGGCAAAGGTAAGGCCGGGTTTGGATGGAAGAAATTGACCGGCACGCTCATGGGTGCGAGGCTTGCTATCTGCTCGATGAACTCCCGGCGCTGCGCTTCGCTCTCACCGAGACCGAAAATCCCGCCGGTACAGAGGTTCAGTCCCGCCTCTTTGGCGCTTAGGCAAGTCTGGTAGCGCTCATCCCAGTTGTGGGTGGTGCAAATTTTGGGATAGTAACTGCGGGCGGTTTCGAGGTTGTGGTTATAGTTTTCGATGCCGCTTTTTTTGAGTTCTCTCAGCTGTTCGAGATTTGCCGTGCCGTTACAGCCTATGAGTGAAATATCGGGTACCTCCTTTTTCACTGCATATGCCGCACGGCAGACGAAATCGAGAATCTTATCGTCTATTCCTTTGCCTGCAGTGACGAGACAAAAGCCTATCGCCTTGGCGGCTTTGGCTTTTTTGGCTTCTTCTACAATTGTGGCGATATCTTTATACTTATAGCGGGGGATGTCGGCTTTATATTTGGTGCTTTGGGTGCAAAAGCCGCAATCCTCGGCACACACACCGCTGCTTATATTGCTGATGGCACAAAGGTAAACTTTCACGCACACACCTCTTCGCTTTTCCAAGATTTTTCTTTGTACATATATGTAACTCTCATTGTATCCAAATCCAAGAGGGCACACTCGATGCGAGGCTTCTCCCTGGCACACACCTCACCGGGATTGATGAAAAGGCTCCCCGCTTTTTCGCAAGAAAACGTGTGCAGGTGCCCAAAAATTACCACGTCGCTATCGGGAGTGAGAAAGTAGGGCTGGTGCATCAATTTGAAGGTGGTTTGACCTATTTTGAAGTAGTAGGGCTGTCTGTGCAGCCGCACCTTCGTAAGATTTGTCGTATCCAACCCCACATCGGTATTGCCGTAGACCGCGATGGTGATGATGGGGAGGTTATCGAGGAAATCTAGCACATCCTGGCCGATGTCACCTGCGTGGATGAGGTAGGAGATTTCCTCTTCTAGGAGCCTCGCTACCGCTTCC
>WGBB01000121.1 GCA_015494505.1 Nitratiruptor sp.
ACCATTATGAAATACGGTCTGCTGCAACTGCTACCTAAAAATATCCGCTTCATCCATGGTCCCGGATGTCCCGTGTGCATCATGCCAAAGGAGCGCATCGATCATGCGTATATCCTTGCGATGCAAGAGGATGTGATACTCTGTACTCTCGGAGATATGATAAAGGTTCCCGGTAGCAAAGGGAGCCTCCAGGATGCCAGAAGCCGTGGAGCGGATGTGCGTTTTGTCTATTCGCCGCTGGACGTACTCAAAATCGCACGAGAAAACTCTGATAAAAAAGTGATCTTCTTTGCCATTGGTTTTGAAACCACCACGCCGATGACAGCCGCTCTATTGCAAAAAGCGATAGAGGAGGGAATGGAAAACCTCCTTTTGCACATCAACCACGTCACCGTCCCAGAGGTGATGCGTGAGCTTATCGATAGTCGTGACGAGCATATCGACAGCTACAACAACCAGATAAACGCCTTTTTGGGCCCAAGCCACGTAAGCGTCATCACCGGCAGCAAGATCTACGAGGAGTTTCCTACCAAGTATCATCGTCCCGTTGTCGTAGCGGGTTTCGAGCCGGTAGACGTGATGGAGGGGGTGCTTATGCTGGTGCGCCAGTTCGTCGAAGGGCGATGCGAAGTGGAGATCCAGTACAAGCGCAGTGTCACGAGAGAGGGCAACCGCAAGGCACAAGAACTCATCGAACGCTACTTCGAAAAACGAGCGCTCTTTAAGTGGCGGGGGCTCGGCAACATTCCCAAAAGTGCCTGGAAACTACGAGAAGAGTACGGCCAATTCGATGCCGAAAAGCACTACGATCTTCCAAAAGAGGAGATAGAAGACCACAAGCTCTGTATCTGCGGTGATATCCTAAGAGGTATGGCGAAACCTACAGAATGCCAGGTTTTCGGCACGGCGTGTACGCCCTCCAAACCTTTGGGCAGCTGTATGGTAAGCAGTGAAGGAGCGTGTGCCGCTTACTACAAATATGGAAATCTACTCAAAGAGGAGCTATGAAAAAGTGCATCAGTTTGGCGATGGGCAACGGCGGTGTGGAAAACAGCGAGCTTATACAAAAGGTCATTTATCGTCATCTTGCAAACGACTTTTTGGCTAAAGCCGAAGACGCTACCGCCATCGATAGGCTCGATAATCCATGCTTCACCACCGATTCCTTTACCGTCACACCGCTCTTTTTCAACGGTGGTGATATCGGCAAACTCGCCGTGGCGGGCGTATGTAACGATTTGGCCATGATGGGCGCTAGGCCGAAATTTTTGAGCTTGTCGTTTATCATAGAGGAGGGTTTTGGTCTAAGAGAGTTCGAAAAGATTTTGCGAAGTATCAAAAAAGAGCTCGCTATCAACGAGGCCGCAGTCGTCACGGGCGATACGAAGGTGGTGCCAAGAGGCGGCTGTGACGCTATTTACATCAACATGAGCGGTATCGGGGAGCGCGTGGCGCGCCTCAGTCAGACAAATATCGCTGAGGGGGATGTGTTGCTCATTAGCGGCGATATGGCCAGGCACGGAGCGACTATCTTTGCCGCACGCGAGGGAATAGAGCTGCAAAACGAGATAGATTCCGATTGCAAGAGTCTTTGGCCGATAGTCCAAGAGATTCTTGCAAACCTTGCGCCAAAAGCGATGCGTGATGCTACGCGTGGAGGAGTGGCAGCTGTGCTGAACGAGTGGGCCATGGCGACGGGTCTTTGTATGGAAATAGAGGAGCACTCATGCAGTGTAGAAGAGAGTGTACGTGGGATTTGTGAGATTTTGGGATTCGAGCCTTTTATGCTGGCAAACGAAGGGACATTCGTCATGGCGGTGGATCCAAACGATGCGCAAAAAGCGCTCGAAATTCTGCGAAAGCATAACGACAAGGCCGCCATAATAGGGCGGGTAAGTAGAGCGTATCCAGGACGTGTGGTGCTTGAGAGCGAATGGGGAACGAGGAGATTTCTCGATATGCCAAGCGGGGAGATACTGCCAAGAATATGCTAAAGATTTTGCTTTTGTGCGACACCTTCAACTCTTTGACCCAAAGAGTCTTTTGCTACTTGCAAGATTTAGGCCACGAGGTAAGTGTGGAGTATGCTCTCGGCGAGGAGGTGATGCGAGAAGGGGTGGAGCTTTTTGGACCCGACCTCATCATAGCTCCCTATCTTACAAAAAAGATACCCGAAGATATCTACAAAAAAGTCCCCACTTTCATCATCCATCCCGGACCATTTGGTGACAGAGGAGCCTATGCTCTCGATAACGCTATTTTGCAAGGAGCGAAAAAGTGGGGAGTGAGCATCGTCGAAGCGAGTGAGCTTTTCGACGGTGGAGCGATTTGGGCCAGTGGCGAATTTGTAATGCCGCAAGCTCCCAAAGGCTACATCTATCGCACAAAAGTGAGCGACCTCGCGATAGCACTTGTAAGCGAGTTACTGCAAAAATGGCAAAGAGGGGATGACCCCCGAAAAAATCCCTTGCTTCCCTTGCATCCTCGCGTGTCGCAGGAGCTTAGAAAAATTGACTGGCAAAAAGATTGCACCGCCGAGATAATGCGCAAAATCAACGCTTCGGATAACTATCCCGGAGTGCGTGATAACTTTTTGGGACTGGATGTCTACCTTTTTGGAGCCGTGGAGGAGAGAGAGGGACTTGAGAAGATAGAAGCGAAACCCAAGGAGATCCTTGCCAAACGTGACGGTGCCGTTTTGGTCAAGACGATAGATGGTGCCGTCTGGATACGACAGATGACCGAAATTCGTGATGGAGTGCGCCAGATCAAACTTCCTGCAACCTATGTGCTCAAAGAGCGTCTCAAAGGCATTAAAGAGCACCGCATCCCCTTGTATGTGGAGCCGAAATTGCAGACTTTCAAAGAGATAACCTTCGAAAAGAAGGGGCGTATAGGGTATTTGGCCTTCGATTTTTACAACGGTGCGATGAGCAGCGAGCAGTGTATCAGGCTCAAGTACGCAGTGGAGACGCTACGTGAAGAAGTTGATATATTGGTACTTTTGGGAGGCGAGCAGTTTTTTAGCAACGGCATACATCTGTGTATCCTCGAAGATAGTAAAAAGCCGGGAGAAGATGGCTGGAGCAACATCAACGCCATGAA
>WGBB01000122.1 GCA_015494505.1 Nitratiruptor sp.
AAACGTACCAAAGGAAACAATGCGTGAAAACGGCAATCATCGGCATAGGCAATATCCTCTTTAAAGACGAGGGACTGGGGGTCTATGCCGCCAAATTTGTAGAGGCCAATTACCGTTTCGATGGGAACGTAGATATCATCGACGGGGGGACGCTCGGCTTCAAGCTCATGCGCTACTACCAAGAGTACGACAAGGTACTCATCTTCGATACCGTCTCTATAGAGGACGCTCCAGGTAGCATCTACAATATACCCAGCGACGTCCTTTTGGGACTGGGTGCGTATAGAAAAACGGCACACGAGGTGGAAGTGGTGGAGATGTTAGAGATTTGCTCACTGTTGGAAAAAATCGCCAAAACCAACATCATTGGCATGGTACCGGAAGACATCAAGAGCGTAGAGATCGGACTCTCACAGAGCGTTATAAATAACTTCCACAGCCTTATAGATGCCGCACTTCAGGAGCTTCGTAGCGACGGAATCACATATAGAGAAACTCCGACTCTCAGCCTCGAAGAGATTGTAGCACAATACCGTAACCCTTCTATGGCCGATGCAGCTACGGTTTAGATATCCCTCCCATACCTCCTATTTTATCGCCACTATCGAGGCGGTGGCGAAAAGTATGAATGTAGATGTGCATATAGGATACGACTATCCATATATCCATCTTGAATTTGCAGATAATGAGGAGTTTCTTAAAGCGCTCGAGGAGCATCTGCCAAATTCGCTCTTTTTCGAGAAAGTGGAAACGAGTGAGAAGTTCGTAAGCAAGAAGCCGATAGTCGTGCCTAACAACGTAGGACTATGCCGTCGCTGCATCGAGGAGATGCTCGACCCCGAATCGCGACGCTACTACTACCCCTTTACGATGTGTCGCACCTGTGGCAGTCACGCAGCTTTGCTGGAGCATTATCCTTTCGAGCGAAAAAATACGCTTGTAGCGGTTTTTCAGCCTTGCCAATCTTGCCAAGAGGAGCTTCGCACCAACCCTTGGCGCCAAGATTTTCCTCTCATTAGCTGCATGGAGTGTAATATTCCGGTGCGCATCTACAATCATGGCGGCTCGCGCATACTCTATGCCAATGAAAAAGAGGAGTACAAAGCGCTTTTTAGTTTCGCTGCGGGTGTGTTGCGAGAAGGAAAGAGCGTTCGTATAAAAACGCTACGAGGGGATTTCCGCTTCTATCTTACGCCAAACGAGGAATCTAAAGCTATGCTCATTCGTCCCGGTTCGGAGTTTTTGATGCTTGCGAGCGAAAAGAGGGCGCTATTTAGTATCGAGCGGCCACTCTTGCATCTGACACATAGCAGCGGGAAAATTTTTGAGGCCTGCGGCGTATGGGATGGGTTTACCACATTGTTGGCAAACGAACTCGGTGAGCGTGACGCAATCTACTTCGATGAAAACGAAGAGGCCGACTTCGTCATAGATTACGATCTTCCTATTACGCCGTATAGGGCACCGAGACTCTTTATCAACAAGCACAAACGCTGTTTCTATCCCGGTTCGCAATCACTCTTTCCAAAAGCTGTAACTTCACGAAAAACGGCCATATATGATCATTGGGCAAATGTGGATGGCATCGTGGATATGGTCGGGAAATTCGAGGAGATAGCCGCCACGGAGGTGATTGTTTTTCAAGATGAAGAGATCGAGCATCCAAGGGTCATGCAAAAAGATTTTGTCGCCACACTCCTTCGGGGTGTCTTGAGACAAAACGTCCATACCGGCAGCGCCGTAGGGGTCTATTTCGGTGATGAACCGGCATTTTATTTTCTCAATAAAAGACGTGCGACCAGAATATTCTCTTTTGGGCAAATCCGGTTCGAAGAGACGCGCAAAGTGGTGGCTCGGTTCAAAGAGCGCTACCCTGATAGGTTCGAAGCGTTCATGCGACAAAAGGGGTTTTTGGACAAAGCAGCGGTGCTTATGGATTTGGATTTGGCACGTTTTAACAAGCTTGCGTTGGAGTTTGGTGGCAAGGGTGGAGTGAGCGTCGATTGCCAAATCTTTGAAGAGGGTTTCGATTACAGTAGTTTTTATGCTTCCATGATGAGTTTTATCTTGGCCGATACCAGTCCAAAGCTTTTGGCATATTCCGTGTATGAGAGTCTGGGAGAATTTATGAGTCAGCAAGCCGTGGAGGTGCTGCGCAAGACCAAGGCTGAAGCTATTGCACTAGCGGGCAGACATTGCACCAATAGTGCATTTATGAGCAGATTTGTTCGCAACTATCCGAATGTCCTGCTTCCCATCGAATATCCCGTAGATGACGAGGGTGTCTTTGCAGGCGTATAAAATCGTAGTTTCGGGTCGGGTCCAGGGAGTTGGATTTCGTCCCACGATTTATAATCTCGCCACTTCTATGGGGCTAAAGGGCTATGTGCGCAATGACGCACAAGGCGTGGAGATCGTCGTAGAGGGTGAAAAAGCCGAAATATTCGTCGAACGTTTTACCGACAACTTACCGCCTCTAGCCAAAATAGAGACGATACGGATACGAAATATCCCCGTGCGAGGCTACGAGGCTTTCACCATCGAAAAAAGTGAAAAAGGGACGAAGCGTACATTCATATCACCCGATATGAGTATATGCCCTGCTTGCAAAGAGGAGCTTTTCGATCCTACAAACCGCCGTTATCTCTATCCGTTCATCAACTGTACACAC